>DAITMV010000038.1:0-18657 GCA_036834985.1 Burkholderiaceae bacterium
CATCTCGATCTCAGCCATGTTTGCGCTGATATTTTCACTGGCCGCCGACCCGCACCACACCCACAACACCCCCGGGGCTGAAAGCCTGTACTTCGGACTGGGCGCCGTGGCTTATCTGATCTACGGGACAGTGGCCAACGCTTTGCTTAACCAGCGTTACCGGGTGCAAATCATGGCTGATACCCTGTTCTCGCTGACTGGCGCCATGCGAGCGCTGGCACATCAGTTTTCAGGCACGGCACAGCCCGGCGATGCGAGCCAACCGGTTGGCATGATGCTCAGCCTGCACTCTGCGCTG
The DNA here is from genome assembly GCA_036834985.1 of Burkholderiaceae bacterium. Lineage (GTDB taxonomy): Bacteria > Pseudomonadota > Gammaproteobacteria > Burkholderiales > Burkholderiaceae_B > DAITMV01. Next base: position 299 of record DAITMV010000038.1, read on the forward strand.
ACCGAGCAACTACAAAGCGCCCGCAACGTGTTGCTCGAATCCCCCCGCACAGCGGACCGACAGCGGCTGGCCGGCCTGCTGATGCTGACACTGGACTTGCGTGACCATTTGCTGGCTTGCGAGCTGGACGTGGATGAGCTCAAGACCCACCCGGGCCACCAAGGGGCCCTGAATACCTTAAGCGAAGTCATGGGATGCATCGCCAACAATATTGATGCGCTGGCCGACAACCTGCTGTTGGGGCGCGAAATTGAGCCCTATCACAACAGTTCGATCGACCTGTCCAACCTGCGACCACACACCGTGCAACAGGCCAGCGACCCGGATGCTCCTGCCCGGCATGTGCCGCTGATGCGCAGCCTGAGCCGCCGGGTGGCCACCATGCAAGACGAAACGCAGCGCTTGTTCGGAATCGCACGCCGCGAGTTGCCCCCTGACTTGGCCGTGGTACGCACCGCCTGGCAGATGTTTGTCAGCCCCACGACCTGGTCGCTGGCTCCGTTTATTGCCGTGTGGCGGCTGGACGCACCGCCCATGCGCCATGCGATTCGCGCCGCCTGCGCGGTGGGCTTTGCCTACGTACTGTCCTTGTTGATGCCCTGGGGATCACACGAGTACTGGATTTTGCTGACGATTGTGGTGGTGTTGCGCGGCAGCTTTGCGCAGACACTGGAGCGCCGCAACAGTCGGGTGGCCGGGACGGTGGTCGGTTGCATCATGGCAGGGTTGTTGTTGGCGACGCATCCGGGGCCGTTGACCTTGTTGATGGTCCTGACCCTATCACAAGCCATTGCACATGCCTTTGCCATTCGTCGATATGTGGTGACGGCCGTGAGCGCAACCATCCTCGGACTGGTTCAGGCCTATACCCTGCATCACGGCGCCAGCCCGGTGTTTGAGGTCATAGAACGAATTGCAGATACGCTGCTGGGCGTGGGCATTGCCTGGGGATTTAGCTATCTGCTGCCGTCCTGGGAGCGCACGCAGATCCCGGCGCTGATCAAACGAACATTACAGGCCCAGGCGCACCACGCAAAAGTGGCACTGGGCTTGGGGCAATTGCAGGCGGTGGACAACGAGCCCGAACTCGAATGGCGCCTCGCCCGGCGCGAAGCCTATGACAGCCTATCGGCCCTGGTGCAGGCCACACAACGGTCACAACTGGAACCGGCCTCTGTTCGCCCTGCACAAGCAGCTTTGTTTCATCTGCTGGCGCACAGCTATCAACTGCTGGCGCAACTGACCACCGTCAAAACCATGTTGCTGCTGCGCCGGGGGCGACTGCGGGCCGAGCGGATCCGCGAGCCACTGGCGATGACATCCGGACATATCCACACCGCGTTAACGCAGTTAAATTCGCCAGCACCTGTGCATGAACCCATGCTGGAAGAAGACAGCCTGACACTGCCGGACCCATTTATTCATGATCTCAGCCCTTGGCTGTTGCGCAGGCTGGAGTTGGCGCATGCCTTGTCGCTTCGGGTTCAGAAAGACGCGATGGACGCTTTACATCCTTCACCATCGCCGACAAACCGTTCTTGACCGCTGTCATCTCTGCCAGCGTCGCCACGGCAATTTCGGGCGGGGTATGGCTGCCGATCGGCAAGCCCACTGGCCCACTTAATCGCTCCACCTCATCCTCGGACAAATCAAAATACTGGAGCAGCCGGGCTTTGCGCTGAGCATTGTTTTTTCGGGAGCCTAAGGCTCCGACAAAAAACGCAGCTGATTTGAGCGCTTCTAGCAGTGCCATGTCATCGAGTTTGGGGTCGTGTGTCAGCGCCACCACGGCAGTATGCGGGTCTGGACGCAGGGCGATCACCGCGTCATCCGGCATGCCAGACACCAAGCTGGCGCCCGGCACATTCCATTGACTGGAGTACTCAACGCGCGGATCGCACACATACACCTGATAGCCCATCATCTGTGCCATAGGGGCCAAGAAGCTTGAAATCTGCCCTGCACCAATGATCAGCAAACGCCACGCAGGGCCGTGCAAAGTACTCAAGGTATCGCCATCCCATTGTAGGGCGTCGGTTCGGCTGGACGACTCCAGTGTCACCTCCCCACTGCTCAGACAAATGCTTCGCCGGATCAGCTGCCCTTGGGCGATATCGCCGGCAAGCGCATCCAGGAGCGCTGCATCGGGCGCGGGTTCGAGAACCAGTTCCAAGGTGCCGCCACAGGGTAATCCAAAGCGTTGCGCCTCAAGCTGCGTTACTCCGTAGCGGATAATCCGTGGCTGGGTATCGCCGAACTCGCCCGCCAGCATGCGAGAGATGAGATCATCTTCAATACATCCCCCGGAGACCGACCCTTGCACCATGCCGTCATCCCGCAGCGCCATCCATGCGCCAGGCGGGCGCGGGGCAGAGCCCCAGGTACGGGCCACCGTCACCAAGGCGAATCGATGACCCTGTGCAGACCAGCGGCGCGCCGCCTCCAGAACTTGAGTGTCCAGATTGTCCATGCGTCAGGCTTTAAGCAGGTCCGTGTTAAAGGGCATGCGGGTCAGGTACTTTCCCGTGGCGGCTGCAATCGCGTTGGCGACTGCAGGTGCCAGTGGTGGAACGCCGGGCTCACCGATCCCGGTCGGCGGTGCGGCCGATGGAACAATGTGTACTTCAACCTTGGGCATGTCAGCGATGCGTAGCACGGGATAACCGTCGAAGTTGCCCTGATTCACACGCCCTTGCTCGTTCAGCGTGATTTCGCCACTCAAGGCGGCTGACAAGGCAAAGCCCACGCCGCCCTCGACCTGTGCACGGATGTTGTCCGGGTTGATGGCGGTGCCACAATCGACGGCACACACCACGCGGTCAACGCGAATGGCGCCGTCCTTGCCGATGGAGACTTCAGCCACCTGCGCCACCAGGGTGTTAAACGATTCATGCACGGCCACACCGCGACCACGGCGTTCTCCGTTTTTACCGGCAGGCAGGGCTGTACCCCAACCGGCCTTGTCTGCAGCGAGTTTTAAGACGGCGGCGTGGCGCGGGTGTTTGTCCAACAGTTGAAGGCGCAAGGCCACCGGATCCTGCCCCATCGCACCGGCCACCTGATCAAGAAAGGTTTCGGTCGAGTACGCCGTATGGGATGAGCCGACCGAACGCCACCACAGCACAGGCACCTTGATATCTGTAGGCGTATGCAACTCCACCGCCAGATTGGGGATGCCGTATGGCAGGTTGGCTGCGCCTTCAACGGACACGGCATCGATCCCGTTTTTAACCATCACGGATTCAAAAGCCGAGCCGGTGACGATCGATTGCCCAACCAGACGATGACGCCACCCCGTCAGCTTGCCATCGGCACTGATCGCCGCCTCGAGTGTGTGATGAAACATCGGGCGGTAGTAACCGGCGCGCATATCGTCTTCGCGCAGCCACACCATCTTGATCGGTGCCTTACCACCATAGGCTTTAACGATATGAGCCGCTTCGAGCACGTAATCGGAATCCTTGTTGGCCCGGCGTCCAAAGCTGCCGCCGGCGTACATCATGTGGATATCGACCTGCTCGGGCTTGATACCAAACAGCCCGGCCAACGCGTATTGATCACCCGTGTGAAGCTGCTCACCATTCCAGACGGTACAACCCGTTTCGGTGCGCTGCACGATGCAGTTCATCGGCTCCATCGCCGCATGCGCCAGATACGGAAAATCATAGTTTGCGCGAACCACCTTGGCGGCATTGCCAAAGGCTTGGTCCGGCTGGCCTTCCTGGCGCGCCACCAAACCGGGCTGCTTGGCCAGCGCGTGGTACTTGGCCATGATCTGTTCACTGCTCATTTTGAAGGCTTTGGATTCGTCCCAACGAATCACCAAGGCATCACGGCCTTTTTTGGCGGTCCAGGTGTCTTTGGCCAACACAGCCACGCCTTGAGGAATCTGCACAACGTCCACCACGCCAGCGATGGCCTTGGCGGCAGCAGTATCCACCGATTGGACAGTGGCACCAAAACACGGCGGATGTGCAACCACCGCCACCAGCATGCCTGGCAGGTGAAGATCTTGCGTAAAGAGGGCTTTGCCGCTGGTTTTATCAACCGCATCCTTGCGCGGGGCGGTTTTACCGATCAGCTTGAAATCTTTGGGGTCTTTTAAAGTGACTTGTGTGGGCACGGGCTGTGACGATGCCGCTTGGGCCAACTGTCCAAAGCTGGTTTTGCGTTGGCTGGCGGCGTGCGTAATGATGCCGTTACTCACCTGCAATTGATCGGCCGGTACCTTCCACTGGCTCGCGGCTGCGTTGATCAGCATGGCACGCGCGGTTGCACCGGCTTTGCGCAACTGCTCCCAGGAATTGGCCATGGCTGTGCTGCCACCCGTTCCCTGAGCCGGTCCCCAGAACAAGTTGTTGTATCGCTTGGCATCGGCGGGAGCCCCTTGAACCCGCACACGGGACCAATCAGCATCCAACTCTTCGGCCACCACGGTGGCCAGCCCGGTGAAGGTACCCTGACCCATTTCCAGATGTTTGGAAATCACAGTCACGGTGTTGTCGGCTCCGATGCGCACAAACGCATTGGGCTCAAATTCAGGGGTTGCAGTCACACCGCCACCGGCCAAGCCAGGCCCGGCCGGGGCCGCCGCGACAACAGACACCACGCCCGACAGAGACACGCCCAGCGTCAAGCCCGCGGTACCCTGCAAAAAACGACGACGACCCGGATTGATAGTTACTTGGCTCATGCAAATCTCCTTTAGGCCAGCGCTTGGGCGGCTTGGTGAATGGCAGCGCGAATACGTTGATACGTAGCGCAACGACACACATTGCCGGACATGGCCGCATCAATATCCGCGTCGCTCGGCTTGCGATTCTCGCTGAGCAAGGCCACTGCACTCATGATCTGCCCTGACTGGCAGTACCCGCACTGGGCCACATCCAGTTTGCGCCAGGCCTCCTGTACCGCTTTGCCCACCTTGTGCTGATCCACCGCCTCGATGGTGGTGATTTTTTTACCCACCACCGCAGACACAGGGACTGAACAGGAACGAATGGGCGTGCCATCCATGTGCACGGTACAGGCACCACACAAAGCCTGCCCACACCCGAATTTGGTCCCCGTCATGTGAAGGGAGTCACGTAATACCCACAGCAACGGGGTGTCGGGCGCAGCGTCGGTTTGTTTTACTGCACCGTTAACAGTCAGCTTAATCATCCACAAGCTCCTTCAGATCGAGTTATCGCTTATGTATACCACACCGTCCATTTGGACGATGGCCCTTCTTCGGCCACAGCGTAAAAGCATTCAAAGGAAAACGCCATCTCGAACAAGAGGCTGTGGATGAAAAAAGAATTATTCGTAACGCTCCGACGAAACACTACACTGAGCGCCATCATGTTCTGTGCCGCGGCCAGTGCGGCAGTGAGCCCGGAGGAAGCAGCACAGTTGGGGCAGACACTCACCCCCATGGGTGCCGAGCGGGCGGGCAATGCACAGGGGACAATTGCCCCTTGGAATCCACAATTCAAATTTCCGGAACACCCAAACAACACCGACGCGGTTCCAGATCCGTTTGCGCAGGAAAAACCGCTGCTGACCATCACCGGTTTGAACATGGACAAGTACGCTCAAAAACTGTCGGATGGCAGCAAGATGTTGTTAAAAAAATTTCCCACCTATGCGCTGCGGATCTACCCGTCTCATCGACATCTGGATATGCCATCCTGGGTCAAGGAGAATGTGTTGCGCAATGCCGTCCATGCCAAAACAGTGGCAGATGGCTTGGGGGTGGAAGGCGCTCGTGGCGGCATTCCATTCCCGATTCCCAAAAACGGGATCGAGGTGATGTGGAACCAGACGCTGCGATACGCCGGACCGCCTCAGCTCTCATACTTTGCAAGCTATCTGGTCGATGCCAACGGCAACCGCCAAATGGTCAACGATGTCATTACCTATATTGACTCACCCTATTACGCCCGCACAGATCCGCCGAGCAGCACCTACGCGAGGATTTTATCAGGGGTGGTTGGGCCGGCGCGGATCGCCGGGTCGATCGTACTGGAGAAAAAATCACTGCGTCCAGACCAGGACACCACACCGATGTATGTCTTTGACTCCGCCACCAAGCGGACCCGCAGCGTCAGCGATTTTGCATATGACACGCCCGTGATGACCTATGGTGGCGCGATCTTTTTTGATGAGCTGGGCATGTTCAACGGCAGGATGGACAAGTTTGATTTCAAACTGCTCGGCAAACGTGAAATGTTTATTCCGTACAACAATTTTGCGGCCGTGATGGCACCGGTTGATCAATATGTCGGCAAACAGCATACCAATGCCGCCTTTGAGCGTTGGGAACTGCATCGGGTCTGGGTGGTAGAGGCGACGCTGAAAAAAGGTGAGCGACACGCCCAGTCGCGCAAGGTGTTTTATATCGACGAAGACACCTGGGCGCCCCATCTGTATGAGGCCTATGACTCAAGCAACACCATGACGCGCATCGGTCTGTGTTTTGTCACACCGGACTATGCCCATCAGTCACTGAACTACGCGCCGCTGCATGTGTTTTACGATTTGCTCAAAGGCCAGTTGGCCTTGCTGGTGCAAGGGAGCGGACGCAAAGGGTTCACACGGGTTGAACAATGGCCCGATGGGCGCCTGACGCCCTCAGGCATGGCAGGCTCTGGAATTTTGTAAAGCCCCCCTTGCCTGATCCGATCCGGTTATCATCGGGGCAGGCCCATGATGACTGGTAATGATGCAGAACCCTCTGAAAACGGTTCGTCCCGACGTGCTTAAATTGGGGCTGGTGAGTTTTTTGACGGACATCAGCTCCGAGATGATTTTCTCGGTCTTTGCCGTGTTTTTTACAACTGTCGCAGGCGCCTCCAGTGCACTGCTCGGCCTGGTGGAAGGCTTGGCCGACTTTTCGGCCTCTTTTCTGAACTACCTCTCGGGCAGGCTCTCGGATGCGCAGGGGAAGCGCAAGGTGTTTGTGCTGGCTGGGTATGGGTTTTCCACACTGGCAAAAACCATCTTGCTGATCTCCAGCACCATCAGCGGCCTGGCCTTGTTTCGCATCATTGAACGCCTGGGCAAAGGATTTCGGGGCCCGCCGCGTGATGCGTGGTTGTCCGCGATTGCAGACCCCGCCTCCCGAGGCTATTCGTTTGGCATACACAAAGCGATGGACAAAGCCGGTGCCGTGCTGGGCCCGCTGTTGGCCTACGGTGTGTTAACCGTGTGGGGCGAAACTCGCAGCGGTTATCAGACGCTTTTCTGGATGGCGTTGGTCCCTGCGCTGATCAGCATCCTGGTGTTATCAGCGATCCGGGAACAACCCGGCATACCCCAAGCACACGAGAGCATGACAGATAACTGGCAACTGCTGGATGGCCGCTTTAAACGGTTTTTACTGCCGGCGGGATTGTTTTCTCTGTCGTATTTCAGTTTGGGGTTTTTGCTGATCAAGGCCCATCAAGTGGGCTTTGATATGAAGGGCACCATTTTGCTGTATGCCTTGTTCAACATCACCTGCGTCATCGCCGCCCCGCTGGTGGGCGCCTTGGGCGACAGGATTGGCCGCAAACATATTTTGATGATCAGCTACGGGCTGTATGCGCTGATCAATCTGGGGTTTGTACTGGCCACCTCCACCGCCCACATGACGATGCTGTTTGCGGCCTATGGTATTTTTTATGCCATGGATGATTCACAAAGCAAAGCGTTTATTGCCGACCTCGAACCAAGCCGTCGGGCATCGGCCATCGGGATCTACAATTTTGTTTGTGGCAGCTTGTATATTCCGGCCTCACTGATCGCCGGGGCGTTGTGGACCATCGACCCAGATTATGCGTTTGCCACCGCAACCGCCTTGGCACTGGCAGCCCTCAGCATGTTGACGCTGCAGCCCAGAGCGTCACTGTCCCGATGAGGTCTGTTTGCGGTATTGCATGGGGGACATGCCAGCCCATTTGTTAAACGCGCTGGTAAAACTGCGACGATCCGAAAATCCCAACTGGCAGGCGATGGACTCTACATCCAGCACCGACTCACGCAACATGTGGCAGGCCAACTCGTGACGCACGGCATTTTGCAGGGCCACAAACCCTTGCCCCTCCTCCTTGAGCTTGCGTTGTAAGGCGCGAGGATGCATGCCCAGTTTGTGAGCGACGTCCTCGACAGACCACCCCAGCACACTTAATTGCTGTTTGAACATGGTGGTCAGTTGATGGCTTAATGACCCCTGAACAGGGGCGGCCAGGAGCTTTTCCTCGATGACCCGCTCAGCCATCAAATGCGCAGAAGGAAAGGCACCCAGCAAGGGCTGGTCAATCACCGACATGTTGACCACCACGCGGTTGCATGGTTGGCCAAAGGCTACCTGGCACTGGAAGAAACTCTCGTACACCTGAGGATCTTTTTGCGGGACATGCATAAAATCATAACGAGTCACCACGCGCGTATTGGGCGCCATGTCGCGCTCCAGTTTGCAGATCACAGCGGCCACCATTTCGACCATGCACGGCAAGTCGTTGTGCTGACCTAGAGGGTCCCGCACCTCAATACATAAACTGCCCTGAGCACCCGAAATGTCCATACTGAAAAAAAGGGCGGGGTGCAGCAACTGCGGAGACCATGCAAATATCTTGAAAGTATCCCGCAGGGTCGAGGCGCTGGTCACAAACGCTCCAACCTCGGGCACGCCCTCAAAGTGAAACGCCAACCCGGCCTCCAGCGGAAAATACCCACGCACACTCTCGCGACCACACGCTTCAAACAAGGCCTTGAACGTCGCCAGCGACAAACGCCCCTGGGGATTGAGCGACATGTCGATATCAATCCCCAAACGGCTGAGCACACCGCTCAAGTTAACGCCGCATCGCCGAGCGCCGGCAGCAAATGTAGACAACATCAACGCATTGATGGATTCCATGACACCTTATGGGTGAAACCTCGCGGCACGAATAGCCGCATTGTCGCAAAAAATGCCCTTTTGTCTCTTTTTATCATAGATTGTGGGCCATGTCTTCGATAACCTGAGGGTCATAGGCATCCATCACATTTGTTGGGAGATCAAGAACATGAACGCTGAGACAAAACACACCGACCTGTCACACCGCGAGGCCATTGTGCCCCGCAGCGACCTGGACTTTGAACTGCACGCTGACATTCCTCGCTACTGGATGGGTGGCAACCCGTTTAAAACACGGGTGTTTGATGGCGTACAAATGAGCTTTCCTGATGGCGAACGGTACTTCATCACCAGCGTTCGTGCTTATAAAAACCAGATCACCGATCCAGCCCTGCAACAAGAGGTCAAAGACTTCACCTGGCAAGAAGGCCAGCACGGGCAAGTACACACCGACTTTAACGAACGGCTCAAGCAACAGGGCATCCCGGTGGACCGCATGCTCGGCGTGATCCGTAAAATCATGGATGGCCGAACCAAAAAACGCTCGGCGCAATACAACGTGGCCATGACCGCCGCGCTGGAGCACTTTACCGCGATGATGGCCGAAACCTTTTTTGCCAAAAAAGAAGTGATGGCCGATGCCGATCCCCGCGTGCGCGCCATGCTGGCCTGGCATGCGGTTGAGGAAATGGAACACAAGGCCGTGGCGTTTGATGTCATGAAAAAAGTGGCCAAGGTGGGGTACTTCAAACGCACGTTGGCGATGAGCCATGCGATTTTTGCATTCAGCCTGCACATGGTGCTGTTTACCTGGGTCCTTCTCAAACACGATGGCTTTAGCGTGTTGCAACGTCTCAAGATGTTTGCCTCCGGGCTGGTATGGCTGTACGGCCCCAAGGGCTTGTTCTCGTCCCTGGTGCCAAGCCTTCTGACCTACTACAAACCCGGATTTCACCCCTGCCAAACAGAGACCGTGCACAACTACCAAGCCTGGCTCAAAGCCTTTGAGCAAACCGGTAGCGGCATGCTGGCAGGCCAGGCCATGTACGAGGCGGCCTACTAGGTTCTGGACAATTAGAGTCTGTACACTTTTGAATGTGACAATGGTCAATGTAAGATTAGCCCATAGCAAGTCACAACAACGGGGACAAAGACCATGAGTACACAGCATCAAGACGTTCTGATTATCGGCGCCGGCTTGTCCGGCATCGGAGCCGCCTGCCACCTGAGCATGAAATGTCCTGATAAATCAGTGACGATTCTGGAAAGCCGCGACGCACTGGGGGGCACCTGGGACTTGTTCCGATACCCCGGCATCCGGTCAGACTCTGACATGTACACCTTGGGCTACGAGTTCAAACCCTGGACCAATCCGAAGGCGATTGCAGATGGTCCGGCCATCCGAGCCTATGTTGAGGAAACAGCGCAGGAATATGGCATCGACAAATTGATCCGCTACGGTCACAAAGTGGTCGCAGCCAACTGGTCAAGCGGCAAGTCACTATGGACCGTTGATGTGCTGAACACCGCCACCGGTAAACAATCCAAATTCACCTGCAACTTTTTGGTGATGTGTACCGGCTACTACCGTTACGATGCCGGTTACACGCCGGACTTCCCTGGCATGAAGGACTTCACAGGCACCATCATCCATCCACAGCACTGGCCCGAGCACCTGGACTATGCCGGCAAGAAAGTAGTTGTGATTGGCAGCGGCGCCACCGCCGTGACACTGGTGCCCTCCATGGCCGATACCGCAGGCCACGTGACCATGTTGCAACGTTCGCCCTCTTATGTGGTCACCGTGCCGCAGGAGGACATCATCTCGAACAAGCTGCGCGGCAAGTTACCTGAAAAACTCATCTACCACGCGGCCCGTGCCCGTAACGTTGGCTTGCAGATGCTGGTGTATCGCTTGAGCAAACGTGCACCAGCTGCGATCAGCCGTCTGCTTAAAGGCCAGGTCCGCCTGCAGGTGGGCAGCAAGGTCGACATGAAGCATTTTTCACCGAGCTACAACCCCTGGGATGAGCGCCTGTGCGCCGTGCCCAATGGTGATTTGTTCAAGGCGCTGCGCTCAGGCAAAGCCTCCGTGGTGACGGATCACATCGAAAAATTCACCCCGAGCGGGATCGAACTCAAATCAGGTGATCATCTGGACGCCGATATCATCATCACCGCCACCGGCTTGCAGTTGCAGTTGATGGGTGGCGTCAAGCTCAAAGTGGACGGCAAAGTGACCGATGTGTCCGACAGCATGGCGTACAAAGGGCTGATGTTTAGCAACATCCCGAATGCTGCGATGATTTTTGGTTACACCAACGCCTCCTGGACGCTCAAAGCAGACATCAGCGCCGACTACATCTGCCGCTTGATCAAGCACATGGACAAAAAAGGCTACGACCAGTGTATGCCAGTGCTCAACGACGGTGATGTCAAAGAAGCCCCGTTCCTGGACATGAAGTCGGGCTACATCCAGCGCGCAGCGGGTATTTTCCCCAAACAGGGCGATAAATCACCGTGGAAGCTCAAGCAGAACTACTTTTTTGATCTGACCCAGCTGCGGTTCGGCTCAGTGGTCGATGGCGTCATGCGGTTTAGCAAAGGCAGCCAACCCGCCAGCGCCCAATCCACACCACAGGCTGAACTGGTCGCTGAATAAACATTGGCGGTAACACGCTGACGGTTATCACGCCCCCTGTCATGGGGGGCGATTTGCCAGCACACGCGCTGCGCGTCTGCCATTAAACTCCTGTTGTGCGGGTATTCAATCCGCCGGGGAGTCCAGATGCGATTACCACATCCATATCAGTCTGAAGCGCAGGCCGTCTCCAACTGCCTAGCGAAAGTCACCCGCTCGCTGGAGTGGTCCCGCGTCATCAACACCGCCACACCATGGATTGAAAACGTCCGCCAGCATCCTGCGCCGTTTTGGGCCATGGAGACCCTGCTCAAGGAATTTCCGATCTCTACACCCGAGGGCCTGGCGTTGATGCGTCTGGCTGAAGCCTTGCTGCGCATCCCGGATGTGGAGACCGCGATGGCGCTGACGGCAGACCAGCTGCACTCTGCCTCCTTCGATACCGACGGGCATTCGGCCCTGGCGAAGCTCTCAACCCAAGCCATTGCCTTATCCAAAAAGCTGCTTCCGCAGGAAAACGACCATGCCGACGGGCTCGGTACCCTGGGCGCTAAAACCGTCGTCCGTGCGACTCTGCGAGCGGTGCAATTGCTCGGACACCAGTTTGTGCTGGGACGCGATATCCCAGAAGCGCAAGCTCACGCCACACAACTGCGGTCCGAGTACCCACACCTGCGCTTTTCCTATGACATGCTGGGGGAAGGTGCCCGCACCGCTGAGGACGCCAAACGCTACCTAGCGCTGTACCACCGTGCCCTGGAGGGTCTGCGCAGCAGCAGCTCCCCGGGCCAGCAGCCCTTCGAACAGGATGGCATTTCCATCAAACTCAGCGCCCTGCATCCCCGCTACGAACAGGGGCAACGGGACCGTGTATTACGCGAGTTGATACCGGCCGTCTGGTCTTTGTGTGAGCAAGCTGCGCTGATCAACGTCAACCTCACGCTGGACGCAGAGGAGGTCGACCGGCTTGAACTGTCGCTGGACATTGCCGATATCCTCATGCAAAAAATCAGTGAACACCACCCGCAATGGACTGGTTTTGGACTGGCCATCCAGGCCTACCAAACCCGCGCAGTGGATGTGGTTGAACACCTGGTCGCGTTGGCAAAACAACACAACATCAGGCTGATGTGCCGCCTTGTCAAAGGCGCGTATTGGGATGCGGAAATCAAACGGGCACAAGAGCTGGGTCTGCCGCACTACCCGGTTTACACGCATAAAAATCACACCGATATTTCGTATCTGGCCTGTGCCCATGCCATGTTTGACGGCAGTCCCTGGATCTATCCGCAGTTTGCAACCCACAACGCCGGTACCATCGCAGCCCTCCTGCACATGGGCGCGCAGAGTGGCATACCCTTTGAGCTGCAACGGCTACACGGCATGGGTGAAGGCGTGTATCGGGAAGTTCTCAAAAACCCGTTGATTCATTGTCGAGTGTACGCGCCGGTGGGGGCGCATCGTGATTTGCTGGCCTATCTGGTGCGCCGCATGCTGGAAAATGGCGCCAACACCTCATTTGTCCATCAACTGGCCAACCCGGATCTGTCACCCACCACATTGCTGACCTCTCCCCTACGTCTGGAAGCATCGTCCACCATTCAATTGCCCGGGCAGCTGTTTGGCAGCGCTCGAATTAACAGCACGGGGATGGATATCACGCTCGACACCACGCAGCTGACCCTCACCCGCGCGTTGCAAACACTGACCCCAGTCCCTATCGAGTACGTCAGCACCGCCAGCGTGGAGGCCGCCTGCGGGCGTGCGGCCAACGCGTTTCACACCTGGTCAACGACTCCTATCGAAACACGGGCCAGCATCCTCGAACAGGCAGCGGACCACATGCAGGGTGAGTTTGAGCGGTGGTGCGCCCGGTTGGTACAGGAAGGCCTTAAAACCTGGAATGACGCCATTCCGGAGGTTCGGGAGGCCATCGACTACTTGCGCTATTACGCCCAGCAAGCCCGCTTCTCGTTGCAAGCTGTCCCCTTACCAGGCCCCACGGGCGAGCGAAATATACTGTACTGGCAACCGCGCGGCGTCTGGCTGTGCATCAGTCCGTGGAACTTCCCGCTGGCAATTTTTATCGGTCAGATCAGCGCGGCATTGGTCACGGGTAACTGTGCTTTGGCCAAGCCCGCCGAGCAAACACCGGCGATTGCGGCCTGCGCGGTCGACCTGCTCTACCAGTGCGGGGTGCCGCGTGATTGTCTGGGGTTGCTTCAAGGGCCTGGAGAAACGGTCGGTGCTGCGCTGGTCGCACAGCCGTGCATCGCCGGTGTTGTCTTTACAGGCAGCAGTGCAGTGGCCAAACAGATCGCGCGGGCACTGGCAGACAAACCCGGACCCATCGTACCGTTGGTGGCCGAAACCGGTGGAGTCAATGCGATGATCGTCGACTCCACCGCGGTTCTGGAACAAACCTGTGATGCGATTGTGCAAAGCGCCTTCCGCTCGTCAGGCCAACGATGTTCCGCCCTGCGTTTGCTCTGTGTACATGAGGCCATCGCCGACTCACTGATCCGTCTGCTGGAAGGCGCCATGCGCGAGCTGCGCGTTGGCCCGCCCGATCTGTTCTGTACCGATATGGGACCGTTGATTGACCAGGACGCATGGGAACGCGCAAAGGGACATATCCTCCACCTGCAAACCCATGCCTTGCACGCGTTTGTCCCCGATACATTCAACGACCCTGGCACGCACCCACCCGGCCTGCACCTGATGGCCCCGCATCTGTTCGAAATCGAGCGGATTGGGCAGGCCCGTGAGGAAATTTTTGCACCGGTACTGCAGGTGGTACGTTGGGGCGGCGACGTCCAATCGGTCATCGAGCAAATCAACCAGCTAGGTTATGGCCTCACTTTAGGCATCCAGTCACGGATCGACTCCCGTTCTCTGGCACTGTCGCAACGGGCCCAAGCCGGCAATGTTTACATCAACCGCAACATGATTGGCGCCGTTGTGGGGGTGCAGCCCTTTGGCGGACAAGGCTTGAGCGGCACCGGGCCTAAGGCGGGTGGACCTCATTACCTGTATCGGTTTTGTCATGAAAAAACCGTTACTATCAACACCACCGCAGCAGGAGGAAATGCCACCTTGATGGCATCTGACATCGACTGAACACCATGCCCGTACCCCCAACCACAACCGCCCGGCCGTTTCTCATCCGAGCCCTTTGGGTGCTGGCGCTGATCGCCACTGCACTGTGTGCGTGGATTGCCTATCGGCTAGATGACCGGCCCTCGCTCGAGGCACTGCAGATACCGACTGTCAGCCCACGCGCCGCGTCATCGGCACATATGTCGATCACATTCACAGGCGTTGCCACCGTGATCATTGACGACGGCCAAACCATTCTGATGACCGATGGCTTTTTTTCGCGCCCCAGCTTTTTGCGCGTGCTGGCCACACCCATCGGACCGGATGAGACCTTGATCAATCGAGGTCTGTCTGCAACGGGCTTGAGTCAAAACCTGCAGCGCATCGCCGCCATCATCCCGGTGCACTCGCATTACGATCACGCCATGGATGCCCCGGTGATCGTCAAAAAAACCAAGGCTGTCTTACTGGGTTCGGCCTCCAGCCTGAATATTGCACGCGGGCAAGGGGTATCCGACTCGCAGTTGCAGCAGGTCGTGCTCAACAAGCCCTATCAGTTCGGCGCATTCTCCGTGACGATGTATCCCTCCCACCACGCGCCCACCGGCTTTACCGGTGGCACCGTCGACAGACCACTGACGACGCCGGCCCATGCGCTGCGGTATAAAGAGGGGGACAGTTACGCCGTGCTGATCACCCACGGTACAGATCGCATCCTGATCAACGGCAGCGCCGGGTTCGTACCGGGCGCGCTCAAAGGCGTACAAGCCGACGTGGTGCTGCTGGGTATCGGTACGCTGGGTAAACTGCCGGCGGACTATCAACGCCAGTATTGGTCTGAAGTGGTTGAGCAGACAGGTGCCAAGGTGGTGATCCCGATCCATTGGGATGATTTTGTCATCGATACTCCCGGGCAACTGCTACCGTTGCCCCGGCTGATCGACAACGTGGACCAAAGCCTTCAGACCCTCTCTGGTTTTGCCAAAGCCAGCCACGTCAAACTTCAAATGCCCTTGGCTTACCACGCCATGGACCCATGGGCGGAGCAGTAACAGTCGCCAGGCGCTTGAAAAAATCAGACGGGCATTAGACGGGCACTGGCAGTATGGCCACCGTCAGGCGTGAAATACACACCATGCGACCGTTGTCGTCTTTGATTTCGATCGACCACACCTGGGTATTACGCCCCACATGCACAGCCTTGGCCGTCGCATAGACCCATCCCTCGGTGGCGCTTCTCAAATGGTTGGCATTGATTTCCAACCCCACACCACGAAACTTTGTTTGATCAATCACACAGTTGGCAGCGCTGCTGCCAATCGTCTCGGCCAACAGTACGGAGGCGCCGCCATGCAACAGACGCATCGGTTGCACGGTGCGGCTGTCAACCGGCATACGGCCAACCATGTAATCCTCACCGACTTCAACAAACTCGATACCCAAATGCTCAACCGCCGTGTCTTTGCTCCACTGATTCAGGTGCTCAATTACTGGCGTAACGTGCCAAATACCCATAGACGATCCATCTCCCTGTTTTTTGCAAACTTTTGTTTGATCATACAGGCATTTACACGGCCCGTTTGAGGTATCAAACCTGGTTAGCGATATCTATCGACCAACAATTCAAGGTAGACTTTACACACCATGAACTTCCCAGAAACTTCGTTTCTCTCACGCACTCAGTGAACGACCTCCCGTTATGGGTGCAAATCGCACTCCTGGTAGCATTGTTGTTGGGTTCGGCGTTTTTCTCGATCGCCGAAACCAGCATGATGGCGATCAATCGCTATCGCCTGCAAGCCATGTCCGAGCAAGGCAGCCGCTCGGCCAAAGTCACCCGCAAGCTGCTCGACAAAACCGACAAACTGCTCTCAACGCTGCTGTTGGGCAACAACATCCTGAATACGGCCTCGACGGCCGTGGTGACCTCTCTAACCATCTCATGGTACGGCAACAACGAGCTGGCCCTGACCGTCGCCACCGCGCTGGTGGCCCTGGCCATCATCATTTTTGCGGAAATCACACCCAAGGTCATTGGCGCAGCCCACCCGGAACGGGTCGCCCTGCCCGCCAGCTATCTGATGGCAGCACTCGTCAAGCTGTTCTCGCCGGTGGTGTGGTTCATCAATTTGTTTGTGGGGCGCCTGCTAAAGTGGATAGGCTTATCTCCCAACCCCGATGCCTCCGTATCCTTGAACCTGCAAGAGCTGCGCTCCATGGTGCTCGAGGCCGGGCATTTTTTACCGCAAAAACCCAAATCGATTTTGCTCAATTTGTTTGAGCTTGAGCGCCTGACCGTCGACGATATGATGACCCCCCGTGTGCGCATGGAGTTTCTGAACCTCTCGACCGAGTATCAGCTGATTCGACA
Source organism: Burkholderiaceae bacterium (assembly GCA_036834985.1). GTDB lineage: Bacteria > Pseudomonadota > Gammaproteobacteria > Burkholderiales > Burkholderiaceae_B > DAITMV01. The sequence continues at coordinate 17,273 of DAITMV010000038.1, forward strand.
GCAAATTGCCACGGCCCATCACAACAAATTGCCTGTGATCGAAAAAGACTGGCGACAGGTTGCCGGTGTACTACACGTCAGGCACAGCCTGGCGCTATTTGCCGCCGGTGATTTTGATGAAGACTCCCTGCGTAAACTCACGCAACCGGCCTACTTTATTCCCAGCGGAACACCGGCGATCACCCAACTTCAGTATTTCCAGGAAAATCGCGAACGCGTAGGTTTGGTGGTCGATGAATACGGCGAAGTCTTGGGCTTGGTCACCCCCGAGGATATCCTGGAGGAGCTGATTGGCGAGTTTACCTCGCATGCGCCGCATCACGAATCCATGAACAGTGAGCATATTGACGGCCCACTGAATGTGCTGGTGGACGGTGCCTCCTCCTTGCGGGCCCTGAATCGCAAATACAATCTGGACCTGCCGATTACGGGCCCCAAAACACTCAACGGGCTGGTACTCGAGCAGTTGCAGGACATCCCAGAATCTGGTGTTAGCATCAAGGTTGGCAATACCGTGATCGAGATCGTGCAAGCGGCGGATCGCAGCGTCAAAACGGCAAGAATCCGAAAAACCCTAGCGGATATGGAAGAGGTAGAGGAATGATTCCCACCACACTGGCAGCCTCAGGCATCGCGCGAGCCGCCCTACAGGCCGGCCTGCTGAATGCAGAGCAACTGAACGATGTTGCCCAGGAAATCAGCATACGCCCCAAGCGAGTCATTCAGGCGGTGATCGATCTGAAACTGGCCACCGCCGCCGAGATTGCGCACTGCCTTGCCAGGGCCTACGGACATCCGCTGATCGACCTGGACGCGGTACACACAGACCATCTCGGAGAACTGGGCGTAGACCCAAAACTCATGGAGGCACAACAGATCGTCCCCCTGAGCAAGCGGGGCAACACCCTGTTTATTGCGATTGCCGAACCCACCGACCTGCAAACGCTGCAACAGATCAAGTTTCACACCCAAATGCAGGTCGAACCCATTGTGGCAGAGCACGATAAGCTGATCGCCCTGATTCACCGCTACAGTCAAGTCAGCAGCAAAGCCCTGGACAGCGAATTTGCAGCCGCCGAATTACAGTTTGCAGACCTGAGCCCTGAGCCCCCACCACTGGAGATTGGCTCGGACATCGACGATGCGCCCGTGGTGCGCTATGTGCAGAAACTGCTGCTCGATGCCATTGGACAAAACGCCTCTGACCTGCACTTTGAGCCCTACGAGAAGTTTTACCGGGTGCGCTTTCGTGTCGACGGGGTGCTGCAGGAGGTTGCCGAGCCTCCCTTGAGCACCAAAGAAAAGCTGGCCGCACGTATCAAGATCCTGTCGCGTCTGGACATCGCCGAGCGCCGTGTACCGCAGGATGGCCGCATGCGCATGAG
>DAITMV010000039.1:0-18596 GCA_036834985.1 Burkholderiaceae bacterium
AGGCTCCCCACTACAAAACACCCCGATCCCAAAAAGGACCGGGGTGTTTTACTTTGATGTACCCCCTACAGTACACATCTACAACCAACAACTACAAACAACTCAGCTATAACCACATTTAGCTACAACTCCTCCATTTATAACGGCGCTATCTGACTATAATCAAAGCTCGTCCAGATTTGTGAAGTGTTGGCAGCTATGTCTCGTCAGTACCTCCTTTGTCATAACGCAGTCTCCGTAACAACGAGCGTACGGTTTGCGGCGTTGAGTACAGGGCTTGCTGCCAGTTTTTTGATCTTGACTGCTTGCTCGTCCTTACCAAGCGACTCTACCGTTATATTTCCAGAGGCCTCCGTCACGGATGCCGCTGCGTGTGCAAGTCTTCCCAATCCAACGGATGCCTCAGCGCCACTTTTGCCCACTGGATCAACGACTCCGGCATCTGTTGATCCTGTCTGGGCGCATATCTCGTTTGTGCCCTTTAAACTGGAATCGCAGTACACCCTCATGGAGTGTGAGCCACCCCGAACGGCGGGCGCAGGTCGGGTATCGGGCTTGCCCGTGATCAGGGTGGATGCCGACTCGTCTGCATCCATGTTCCAGACGCCAGTTTCCATCCAGGTCACGGAAACGACACGCATACAGTGGAAATGGTTGCTCAGTGGGGTCAGTGGCTCCGTGGACAACCGGCGGGCAAAAACAGAGGATTCGCCTTTGCGTGTTGTATTGGCGTTTGATGGAGATAGGTCCACGTTGCCAGAGGATGAGCAGTCTTTTTTGAATCAAATGGATTGGCTGACTGGTCGTAAGGCGCCCTATGCCACCTTGATGTATGTATTGGGGTCTGGTGCAAAAAATGGGGAGATTGTGTCCTCAACTCATACAGATACCATCCGCCTCAAGATTGTTCAGCAGGCGGGCGATCGCTCATTACATAACCACTGGCAAGCGTTTAACCGGTTGGTGTACAAAGATTATATGGACGCGTTTGGGCAGGCGCCAGGTCGTCTGATCGGTGTTGGGGTGATGGGTGATATGGACAACACCAAGCATAAGTCACGGGCTTATGTATCCAATATCACCGTGGATGGGCGAGTTCTGATTCAGCCGCTAGCCGCCTCGGGCAAGCGATAGCCAGGCGCGTACTCCGATCGGTATAAGGTGATCGTTAAAGTCATAGCTCGGGTTATGTAGTGTGCAAGGACCGATGCCATGGCCATTGAGTCGATGAGCCCCATCGCCATTGCCAATCCAGATGTAGCTGCCAGGGACCTTCATCAACATGAAGGCAAAGTCTTCTGCCCCCATGGTAGGGTTTAAGTTGTCATACACAGCTTGTACGCCGGGCGTATCCTGCAGGCGCCGTTTTGCATAGTACGTGGCTTGGCTGTCATTGATGACCGGCGGATAGTTTCGTTTGAATTCAAACTCGCAGCTTGCACCAAATGCACTGCACAGCTGGTGTGCCACATCGGACATCATGTTCTCGATGGTGTCGAGCGTTTGCAGCTTAAACGTACGAACGGTGCCGCTGATGTCGGCAAATTCTGGGATGACGTTGATAGCATCCCCCGCGTGAATTTGGGTGACGGAAATCACGGCTGGGTCTAGCGGATCGCGGACCCTCGAAATAATCGATTGAAAGCCTTGAACTACTTGGCAGGCCAGGGGTATCGGATCGATTCCCAGATCAGGCATGGCAGCGTGGGCGCCTTTGCCCCGAATCCGGATGTGAAATTCGTTGCTCGATGCCATCATCGGGCCATCTTTGACGGCAAATGTACCCACGGCCATGCCTGGCCAGTTGTGCATGGCAAAGACGTGGTCAACCGGGAAGCGATCAAACAGACCGTCCTCGATCATGCGCTGGGCGCCTGCCCCTCCTTCTTCTGCCGGCTGAAAAATCAGAACGACACGACCCTTGAATGAGCGGTCGGTTGCCAGCATTTGCGCAGCTCCAAGAAGCATCGCGACGTGTCCGTCGTGTCCACAGGCGTGCATGCGCAAGGGAATGCGTGAGGCATGTGCAAAGGAGTTGGATTCCTGAATGGGCAGCGCGTCCATATCGGCGCGAAAGCCGATGGACTGCGGGCCCGGTTGTCCATTGATAATACCGACCACCCCCGTCCCGCCGATGCCTGTGTGGGTCTCGATTCCCCAACTTTTCAAGCGTTCAGCCACCAAGGCAGAGGTTCGATGTTCTTCAAAACGCAATTCAGGGTGAGCGTGAATATCGCGTCGAATATGTACCCAGTCGTCTGAGTGTTGTTCAATCGGGTCTGTCATCATCATAATGTCAGCATCGCAGCTTTTTGCGTGAACTGCAATCAGGGAGCCACTTAGTGTATGGGATTTAGGCCTTATTTTAAACCCGGTCTGTTGTCCGCTGGTTGGCTGGCGTGCGTGCTGTTGATGGGAGGCTGCTCGGATCTGCAGTATGCATGGCAGGCGGCCAGCGGTCATTTATCGATCTTGAATCGAGCCGAGCCGTTGGAGGTGGTGCTTGAAAAGCCAGACCTGCCGCCGCGCTTGCGGGCGCAGTTGGTGGCGGCGCAGTCCATTCGTGAATTTTCCATTCGCGCCTTAAGTTTGCCTGACAATTCCAGTTACACACGTTTTGCCGATTTAAAGCAACCCTTTGTGGTGTGGAATGTATTTGCTGCACCCGAATTAAGTTTAAAGCTACAGAGCTGGTGTTTTCCGGTGACAGGGTGTTTGAGTTACAAAGGGTTTTATGCTCAGGAGCAGGCCAAGGCACTGGGTGAGGCATTGCGTGCTGACCATCTGGATGTGTCGGTGGCGGGGATTCCTGCGTATTCAACCCTGGGCTGGACGTCCGACCCGTTACTCAATACGTTTATTTACTACCCGCAGGGCGAACTGGCCCGCATGGTGTTTCATGAGCTGGCGCATCAGGTGGTTTACATACAGGATGACACCGCCTTTAATGAAAGTTTTGCCACGGCGGTTGAGGAGCTGGGCGTGGAGCGTTGGCTGCAGGCGCAGAATAACCCGGCTTTAGAGGCTGAGTACCGCCAGTTTGATGCGCGCCGAAAAGGCTTTCGAGATATGTTGCTCAACACGCAGCGACAGTTAAAAGCGTTGTACGCCTCCGATCGCAGTGAGGCAGACAAACGCGCCGACAAACAGCGCATTCTGGCTACATTGCTGGCAGATTATCGTCAGGTTCGTGACACGGAATGGGGCGGTTGGACGGGCTATGACCGATTTTTTGCGGAAGGTTTAAATAACGCCAAGCTGGCCGGTGTGGGTTTGTATCAGATGTATGTGCCTGCATTTAAAGCCATGTTTAAACATGAGGGGGAACAGTTCCCGGCGTTTTATGAGGCGGTCAAAGTGCTGGGTCAATCATCGCGCAGCGATCGAGAACAAACCTTGGCGCAGTGGGCGCTTCCTGTGGGAGGAACGATGGCGGCCGGGCCCAAGTTGTTAGAGCGGCGTCAGGCACCCGTCAATGAATAATTTGAATTCGCCGCTTTTATAGGGTGTCCAGGACTCGTTGTCTGTCAACGGTTGCGTTGCAATCACGGCCACCCTGTCTTGAGGTTGGGTGAGTGTTGAAAAATCCACTGACACGTCACAGTCGACCAAATGAGCTTCATTAAATGGGTATTGGCGAATCACATGATGCAAATGGGTTGAGCAAAAGGTGAACAGGCCCTGCCCGTTGGACATCAACATATTGAAGGTGCCAAAGCCCGACAGTTCGCGGGCGATGGGTTCCAGCACCCGGGCGATATCCAGCGCAGAGGGCGCGTCCTCGCGTTTGCGATGGCCAAAGGTGTTCTGCAGGGTTTCCAGCATGTAGCAAAACGCCAGTTCGCTGTCGGTCTGGCCAATGGCTTGAAATCGACCGCTCAGTGCTGGAGCAAACCCTTCGAGATTTCCGTTGTGCGCAAAAACCCAGGCCTGGCCCCACAGCTCCCGGTAAAAGGGATGGCAGTTTTGCAGGGCGATTTGGCCCTTGGTGGCTTTGCGAATATGGGCGATCACGTTCAGGGAACGGATTGGATATTTGCGGATGAGTTCTGCCACGGGTGAGTTGCAAGCGGGGCGATGATCCAGAAAAACGCGTGCTGCCTGGTCTTCAAAAAACGCCACGCCCCAGCCGTCGCTATGCTCGTCGGTTAGTCCGCCCCGTTGAGCAAAACCCTCAAACGAAAACTGAATATCCGTGGGTGTGTTGCAATTCATGCCGAGCAACTGGCACATATAGGTATGACTCCGAATGGTATTTGCGTCTCAATGGATGCATTGTGCCAATGAATAAGACGTTGTGGAGCAATCGTGGTAATTACGCAAAATTTTTTGATGCAATTGTTTGAAGTCGCGGTGGCGCAGGCTGATCCGGCCAGCCGAATCCCTGCCGTGATGCAAAACGACGTGTTGCCATGGCTGGAGGCGCGTGTGAGCCTTTCACAGCGGGTCTGGATTGTGGGTGCGGGTAAAGCGGCTGCGTCCATGGCGGCCGCCACTGAAAGAGCGCTCGAGGGTCGTTATGAGGTCTGCGGTCTGGTGATTACACGGCACGGTCACGGCGCACCCACACGACATGTGAAGGTGATCCAGGCGGGGCATCCCGTGCCCGACGAACAGGGGCGGCAAGGGGCTGGTGCGCTGTTGGAGATGCTGCGGGGCATTCCTGCCCATGAGCCTGTGATTGCGTTGATCTCGGGGGGCGGGTCCAGCTTGTTGAGCGTACCTGTGAACGCCATCACTTTTGATGATTTGCGAGCGGTGAACAAGGCGTTGCTGGACAGCGGTGCGCCGATCAGCGAGATGAATATTGTACGTAAGCACCTGACCCAAACCCTCGGGGGGCAACTGGCCATGGCCTGTGGGTCTGCGATATTCAGCCTGGTGTTGTCGGATGTGCCAGGAGACGACCCGCACGTTGTAGCCTCCGGTCCGTTTATTGAAGACCCTAGCTCGTTTGCGATGGCGCTGGCTGTGGTCAAGCGCTGGAGCATGCAACTGCCCGGCGCAGCGATGAGTTATCTGGAGGAGGGCGCGCGAGGCCTACACGCTGAGACGCCCAAGCCATCCAATCCCCGATGGCGTTCGGTGCAAACCACGGTGATGGCCAGCAACCGTTTGTCGTTAAACGCGGTGGCTGACGCACTCAAAGCACAGGGTTTGCCGGTGCTGTCGCTCGGCGATGCCCTGGAGGGCGAAGCCAAAGAAGTGGCGGCAGTACAAGCCGCCATGGTGCGAGAGGCCTTATCAGACAATGGGACTGGTGGTTGGCCCGTCCCACCGTTTGCCTTGATCTCTGGCGGCGAGTGTACGGTGACCTTGCCCAAAGGGATTGTTGGTGCGCGCGGTGGCCGAAATTCCGAGTTCTTGTTGTCGCTGATTCACCATCTGCACGGGTTTGACAACTACGCGGCACTCGCGGGTGATACGGATGGAATTGACGGCAGTCAGGATAACGCCGGTGCGTATTGGCTGGCGGGTGATGCAAAGCGTTTGGGCTTGACCCATGCAGACACGCGTCATGCGTTGGACCGGCATGATGCGTTTGGATTTTTTCAAGCGGCAGACCGTTTGCTGCATACAGGCCCTACACTGACCAATGTGAATGATATTCGGATCATCGTGGTCGGCGTCGCTGGTAAAATGACAAATTGATTCGTTTTTGTTGAGTTGCCATGACCCATGCTGCACAGGCAGATACTGCCGCTGATGTAACCCCTGCGGTGCTGACGATCCGCCGTCCAGACGACTTGCATCTGCATCTTAGGGATGGTGCTGCATTACCGGCCGTTGTACCGGCCACCGCTGCGCAGTTCGCTCGGGCCATTGTGATGCCCAACCTGAAACCGCCCGTGACGAATCTTCAGGGCGCGTTGGCCTATCGTGAGCGGATTCTCGCTGCGGTGCCGACGGGTGTTACCTTTGACCCCTTGATGACCATTTACCTGACGGACAACACCACTGCGGGCGATATCGAACAGATCGCACACAGTCCGTTTGTTCATGGCGTCAAGTTGTATCCTTCAGGCGCAACCACCAATTCGGACATGGGAGTCAGTGCCCTGTCCAAATGCACGGCTGCCTTAGAGGCGATGCAGCGTTTGGGTGTGCCTTTGCTCGTGCACGGTGAGGTCACTGATGCATTGGTCGATGTGTTTGATCGCGAGGCAGTGTTTATAGACACCGTGATGGCGCCGTTGCGACGGGATTTTCCCGCGCTGCGGGTGGTCTTTGAGCACATCACCACGCGACAGGCGGCTCACTATGTGCGCGACGAGGCGAGCCGCAACAGTGACGGTCAATTATTGCTGGCCGCGACCCTGACACCACAACATTTACTGTACAACCGCAATGCGCTGTTTAAGGGTGGCTTGCAGCCTCATTGGTATTGTTTGCCTGTGCTCAAGCGGGAAGAGCATCGCACGGCCTTGCTGGAGGCGGCAACATCAGGCTTGCCGCAATTTTTCCTGGGCACGGACAGCGCGCCCCATGCCAAACATTTAAAGGAAATGGCGTGTGGATGTGCGGGATGTTATTCGGCACCAATCGCCATGGAGTTGTATGCCGAGGCGTTTGAGTCAGTGGGCCGGTTGGACCGTCTTCAAGCGTTTTCCTCCGAGTTCGGTGCGCAGTTTTATGGGTTGCCGTTGAATAACGGCACGATCACTCTGACCCGGACCGCTCGTGTGGTGCCATCGGAATTGCCCTTCATGCAAGAGGGGAGCATTGTGCCGTTTCGAGGGGGTGAAACGCTTGCCTGGACGTGTCAGGGCTGATGTCAGTCACCCCCTGGCTGGACGGCTGGGCACCTTTTGGTGCGTGGGCGTTGAACGCAGCAGTCCCCTTGCATGAATTTTTGGAGCAAGTGAATGAGGCTGCCAGGCTCGGCGGACTGCAATCGGGCGGGCAGATGCCTTTGCTGTTCGAGCCTGCTGCAAACCCGCTGTCAGCCGTCGATTACGAGCTGACCATCGCTCGAACGGGCCGGGTGCCGACCCGCGATAACCTGCACGACCGCTACAATGCCGCGGCGTGGCTGAGCTTTCCAAAAACCAAGCAGTTACTGAACCAGATTCAAATGACCGAGGCGGCTCAGGCGACGGATCGGCGTTCCCGTTTGCGCGATGCCGTTACGCTGTTTGACGAGAACGGTGCCGTATTTATTACCGGCAACCCTGCGGTATCCCAGGCCTTGCAGGGTTTTGAATGGAAGCGTTTGTTCATACAATTGCGGCAAGAGGTGATCGATAGGAGCCGAGTGTATGTGCTGGGTCATGGCCTGATGGAAAAGCTCGAACAGCCCTTTCTCAGTTTGTGCGCACATGCGGCGGTGATCACCGTGTCGGTCGATGCATTTGAGGAGATGGTCAGCTGGCCTGTGGCTGCGCAAAGAGCTTGGGTTGATGTGCGTCTATCGGTCTGGTTGCAGGCTCATTTACAGCAATCTCGTCATTTGCAGCCCTTGCCTGTATTGGGTGTACCCGGTTGGTGGCCCGATAATGAGTTGCAGAATTTTTACGACAATACGTCGGTTTTCAGGCCGGGGCGGCTGCGATTTATGGCCGATTCGTCGTCCTGATAGGCAAACGCTGTTACCATACATCAGGAAAGTGAGCCAGACAGTCGCTGGAGGGAAACCTCTGGAGGAAAGTCCGGACTCCACCGGGCAAGGTGCTGGCTAACGGCCAGGCGCTATAAGGCTGGGCGAAAGCTCCGCCCCAAGGCGACGGACAGTGCAACAGAAAACATACCGCCGATGGCCGTGCGCAAGCACGGATCAGGCAAGGGCGAACCGGTGGTGTAAGAGACCCCCGCAGGACTGGCGACAGGACTGGCTTGGTAAACCCCACCTGGAGCAACACCAAATAGGCACACACGGCGCTTGCGCCAGCAGAGGCCCTCTGACGTGTGCGGGTAGGTGGCTTGAGCTGACAGGTAACTGTCAGCCTAGAGGAATGGCTGTCACGCAGACGGGTTTGCCGTTTGTGAACAGAATCCGGCTTATCGGCGCGCTTTCCTTTCCCCGCATGACGTATCCCCCATACTTTATTTAAATCACCCAAAGCGGTTCCGATGTTAAGAAACCACTTTCAGTTGTGGTTCCATCCCTTTCATTTCATTCAATATACAGACTGTAAAATTTCTTTGAATGTTCGTCTAAGTCCTTGTCTCGAAAGCATTTTTTCCGTTTTCAACTTGACCCGCCATTTTTGATTCAGTAAAGTGGTGATTGGTGGGTTTTTGTGTGAATTTGTGGTGTTTTGGTTTTTGATCAACACCGAGTCAAAGGGTTAATCGTGTTCCAGGGAAGTTCTGCGCTCGCTCTGGATGCCAAGGGACGGATGAATGTCCCTCAGAAGCATCGTGACGCACTGCTTGAGCAGTGTGCGGGTGCGCTCACCTTGACCAAACACCCGCATGGTTGTCTGTTGCTGTTTCCCCGCCCGGTGTGGGAGCAGCATCGTGCCCAGATTGCCGGCTGGCCTATGTCCGCGCGTCCGTGGCAGCGTATTTTTCTGGGGTTTGCAACCGATGTTGAGCTTGATTCGGCCGGTCGCATCCTGATTGCTCCCGAGTTGCGTGAAGCTGCCAGCATTCAGCGAGACGTCATGTTGCTGGGCATGGGCAGTCACTTCGAGGTGTGGGATTCGTCCTTGCTCAAAGCTGAAGAGCAAAAGGCGCTCGCCGCAGGGGTTCCTGACAGTCTGAACGGGTTCTCTTTTTAGTCGTGGCACATGATGAACATATCTCGGTGCTACTGGCGCAAACGATTGATGCCCTGGCACCTCAACCCGATGGCATTTACGTTGATTGCACGTTTGGTCGCGGCGGGCACAGTGCTGCTTTGCTGGCGCGGCTGGGGCCTGCAGGTCGTCTGGTTGCGTTGGACCGGGATCCTCAAGCCATTGCGGCGATGCAGTCCATCAACGATCCGCGCTTTACAGGCGTCGCAGCCGCTTTTGCCCATCTGGATGAGGTGCTGGCCGATTTATCCATCCATCAGGTGGACGGCGTCATGATGGATATCGGTGTGTCCTCCCCGCAAATTGATCAAGCCGAACGGGGTTTTAGTTTCCGCCAGGATGGCCCTCTGGATATGCGGATGGATCCGCTGTCCGGTGAGTCGGCGGCCGAATTTTTAGAGCGCGCCACTGTGCGCGACATCACGGAGGTTATCCGAAATTATGGGGAAGAACGGTTTGCTTTTCAGATTGCAACAGCGATTGTTGCTCGCCGCCAGGAGCGGCCGATTACCCGCACACGCGAACTTGCCCAGATCGTGGCAAGCGCAGTCCGGACGCGTGAACCTGGCCAGGACCCGGCGACTCGCACCTTTCAGGCTTTACGGATTCACGTCAATCAGGAGCTTGCGCAGCTCGAGCAGGGTCTAGCGCACGCAATTGCTGCGCTCAAGCCTGGTGGTCGTCTGGCGGTGATCAGTTTTCATTCGCTGGAAGACCGCATGGTCAAACAGGCCATCGACAGGCTGGCCAGCCCCCAGGCGCATGTGGATCCGCGACTGCGTCGTTTGCCTGTCCAAGCGGCTAAGCCCACGCTTAAAAAAATTGACCGCATCAAATGCTCCGCGCAAGAGGCGCAGGCCAATCCGCGGGCGCGCTCTGCCATTTTGCGGGTGGCAGAAAAATTGGAGGTGCTCTGAGTATGGGACGCCTCAATTTCCTGTTGCTGTTGCTCGTGGTGGGATGCGCGTTGATGTTGATTTCCACTCAGCATAAGTCGCGCGGACTGTTTGTTGAGCATGAGCGTTCCATGCAGGCTGCCCGCCAGCTGGAGGTTGAGTGGAACCAGCTGCAGCTCGATCAGGTGGCCCTGGCCAAGGCTACACGCATTGACCAAGTGGCTCGTGGTCAATTAAAAATGCAGACCCCGACGGCCGCACAAACGCGATATCTGTCTCTGGACGTCAAAGGCGAGGTGCGCTGACATGTCACGAGCGATCCGCTTCTCCGATTCCGAGCTATTACGTTTGAGTCTGCCGGCCTGGCGTTCACGCCTTGTGCTGGCGATGCTGTTTTTGGGCTTTATTGCGCTGGCCGGGCGTGCCTTGTATTTGCAGGGCCTATCTAATGAGTTTTTGCAGCGTCAGGGCGCCATTCGCATGGTGCGTACCTTGACGCTGCCCGCGGATCGAGGCCGCATTCTGGATCGCAACGGGGTTGTGGTGGCTTCAAGTGTGCCGGCACGCGCGATCTGGTTTGAAGGGCGCGACGCCAAATCGGATGGCAAACCTGATGCCAAGGCAGATTCAAAAGACAAAGAATCTCGCAAAATAACAGCCGAGCAAATCAATCAGCTTGCGGGTCTTCTGGACATGGACGCTCGGTCGCTTCGGCAAAAGTTGGGCACCGAACAACGCTTTCTTTATATCAAGCGGCAGGTGGATCCTGATGTGGCCCACAAAATCGCTGAACTGAAAATTCCGGGGGTGTATTCGCTGCCGGAATTTAAGCGTTATTACCCGGAAGGCGAGACCTTCTCCCACATCCTAGGATTTACCAATGTGGAAGACGTAGGGCAAGAGGGTATCGAGCTGGCCTATCAAAAAGACCTGATTGGTCGCTCGGGTGAGCGCAGTGTGGTCAAGGATCGGCTGGGTCGTGTAGTGGAAGACCTGCGCGAGGTGCGTCCTGCTTTTAACGGCAAGGATTTGACACTGTCGATTGATTCAAAAATCCAGTTTTTGGCGTACTCGCAACTGAAGGCCGCTGTTGAACAAAACAAAGCCAAGGCGGGTGGTGTGGTGGTGCTCGATGCGCACACCGGTGAGATTCTCGCCCTGGCCAATTTGCCTGCCTACAATCCAAATGACCGTCGGCGTTTGACAGGTGAGCAACTGCGTAATCGCGTGTTGACCGACACCTTTGAGCCTGGTTCCATCATGAAGCCGTTTTCGGTGTCATTAGCGCTGGACAATAAAATTGTTACGCCCAATACCGTGATTCAGACGGCGCCAGGCCGCTTGACCATTGGGCCCAATACCATTTCAGATGCCCACCCGCATGGTCCGTTGACAGTCGAGCAGGTGATTCAAAAGTCCAGCAACGTGGGCACCACAAAAATTGCCTTGCAGATGGAGCCTCACGACATGTGGGACATGTTCTCCGAGCTGGGTTTTGGGCAGGCACCACGCATCGGTTTTCCGGGGGCCGTGGCCGGGCGTGTACGTCCCTGGAAGAGTTGGAAACCCATTGAGCAGGCCACCATGTCGTATGGTCATGGCATCTCCGTATCCCTGATTCAAATTGCCCGTGCCTATACGGTCTTTGCCAATCGAGGCGAGATTTTGCCGCTCTCGTTTATGAAACTTGATCAGCCGCCTAAAGGGGTGTCTGTGTTTGGCCCAACCACCGTGGCCCAAATGTCGAAAATGCTCGAGATGGTCACAGGCCCCGAGGGCACGGCCCCGCAGGCACAAGTGCCTGGGTATCGTGTGGGTGGTAAAACCGGCACAGCACACAAAGAATCGGGCGGTCGCTATGTCAACAAATATGTGGCGTCCTTTGTTGGGTTGGCCCCTATGTCCAATCCGCGCATTATTGTGGCTGTCATGATTGATGAGCCGTCCGGCGGTGCCTATTACGGCGGCTCGGTGGCAGGTCCCGTGTTTTCATCGGTGGTACAAGGCACTTTACGAGCCTTGAATGTGGCTCCCGATGCGCCGTTCAAGCAGACGGTGATCCCCGCTGAACCGGTGCAGGAGAGTATTTGATGATACTCAATGCACATGAGTTATCGGTTGTTCAATCCATCAAGGCGCGTTTGAAAAACGGTGCTCGTTGTCGGGCTGATCATCGTGAGATCGCACCCGGTGACGTTTTTTTTGCCTGGCCCGGTACAAAGCGTGATGGACGAGATCTACTGCCCGCAGCCTGTGCGCAAGGGGCCGAATCTGCCGTTGTGGAAGCCGTTGAATATGCATCACCGCCCGTGGGTATGACCGTGATGGCGGTCGAGCGATTGCAGCACAAAGCCGGTACGATCATGTCACAGGTACTTGGCGAACCCTCCCGCGCGATGACAGGTGTTGCTGTGACGGGTACCAATGGAAAAACATCGGTGACCCGTTGGGTTGCGCAGGCATTGGAACAACTCAAGCTGCCTTGCGCCGTGATCGGTACGCTGGGAGCCGGGCGCATGGGCGTTGATGGGACGTCGACCGGACTGACGACACCAGATGCCATCGGGCTGCAGTATCTGCTACGTACATTTGCCGATCAGGGGGTCAAGGCCTTTGCCATCGAAGCCTCCTCGATTGGGCTGGAGCAGGGTCGACTAAACGGCACTGAGTTATCGGTGGTGGCGTTTACGAATTTGTCGCGAGATCATCTGGATTATCACCACACCATGCACGCGTATGGTCAGGCGAAGTTATTGCTGGCTCAATGGGTTGGCGCCAGCCACGCCGTGGTCAATGTCGATGATCCGTTTGCAGCAGATTTCATATCCACTGCGCAGGCGGCTGGTAAAACGATCTGCCGTGTCAGTGCAGCAGACCATCCGGACGCAGAGGTTCGGGTAGCGCAGGTGTCATACACCTCGGGCGGCATGCAAGGCACGTTGATCATAGGATCAGATCGCTGCGAGGTACGTGCGCCGGTTGTAGGACAATTCAACATCGAAAACCTGGCTGTGGTCGCGGGCATATTACACGCACTCGGATACGAGGCAGCGGATATCGTACGCGGTCTGGGAGGTGTTTCGCCACCTCCCGGGCGCATGCAAGTGTTGGTGCATCCCGATGCCCCCATGGTTGTGATCGATTACGCACACACTCCGGATGCGCTGGATAAAGTATTAACCGCCTTGCAGTCAGTGGCGCAGTCCCGCCAGGGTTGCCTGCATGTGGTGTTCGGATGCGGTGGTGATCGCGATCCGGGCAAACGTCCACAGATGGGCGCAATCGCCAGTCGCCGCGCTGATCGGGTGGTGATCACCAGCGATAACCCGCGCAGCGAAAATCCTCAGGCCATCATTGACCAGATCATGGCTGGCGTTCATGCGGCAGATACTGCTCGCGTAGCCACGCACCTGGACCGCGCACAAGCGATTGCAAACAGCATCGCCGAGGCGCATATAAACGATGTGGTGGTGTTGGCGGGCAAAGGTCATGAGACCACGCAAACTACCGGTGCCGTTGTGATTCCGTTTTCGGATGCCGAGCATGCGCAACAGGCCATGGCGCTGCGTCAACAGGAGCGTCTATGACCGTCGATGCCCAGCACCACAACGCGACCCGAAGCGATGACGCTTTAAGCAGTCCAATGAACTGGTCGGTCAAAGCGATGCTGCAATCGTTGCCTGGTGCACAGTGGGTTGGTGATGAGGCAACGATTAACGGGGTGGTTCGCCAGGTGGTGACAGATAGTCGTCTGGCTGGTCCTGGTGACGTATTTGTCGCGCTGGTGGGTGAGCGATTTGATGCCCATGATTTTGTGGCGCAAGTGGCTCAACAGGGCGCTATGTTGGCTATTGTGTCACGTCGCCTTGAAGTCGATATGCCGCAAGTGATTGTGCCGGATACCCGCATTGCATATGGTTTGATCGCCAAGGCCTGGCGTATGCAGTTTGATATTCCGGTCATCGCTGTGACGGGCAGTAACGGTAAAACCACCACCAAAGAAATGATTGCTGCCATGTTGCGGCAAGCCTGTGGGGCGGATCACATGATCGCAACACAAGGTAACTTGAACAATGAAGTGGGCGTTCCTCATACCTTGCTTCGTTTACGTGCAGCGCATCGCATGGCTGTTATTGAGTTGGGGATGAATCATCCGGGTGAGATTGCATGGTTGGCCCAGATTACCCAGCCCGTGGTTGCCCTGGTCAATAATGCGCAGCGTGAACATCAGGAGTTCATGGCCTCTGTTGAGGCAGTGGCGATAGAAAACGGTTCGGTATTTAGCGCATTGGGTCAGCGGGGGGTTGCCGTATTTCCTGCAAACGATACCTACACCGCCTTGTGGCGCAACATGGCTGTGCACAGCCAAACATTGACCTTTGGGTTGCGGGATGCGGATGTATCCGCACAAGGCAGCACGGTTGCAGGTGGTCAGCGTATTGACATGCAGACTCCATCGGGCAACTTGCACGGTGTGTTGCATGCGCTGGGGCAGCACAACGTGTTGAACGCCGCAGCCGCAGCCGCCTGCGCACTGGCAGCAGGATGCTCGGTCGCTGATGTAGAGCACGGTCTTGGTCAATTTGAGCCGGTCAGCGGGCGTATGCAGCCCGTCCGGGCGCAAGGCGATACCACATTGATCAACGACACCTACAACGCAAATCCGGATTCTGTGTTGGCCGCCATTGATGTAATCGCGCACATGCCTGCGCCTCGCATCCTGGTCCTGGGGGATATGGGTGAAGTCGGTGACAACGGCCCGGCTTTTCACCACGAGGTGGGGCTGTATGCAAAAAAACGGGATGTGAACTGTCTATTCACGCTGGGAACCCTGTCTGAAAAAGCCACAGAAGCTTTCGGGGATAACGCCTGGCACTACAACACACTAGAAGCACTGGTCGCGGCACTGGTTCACAAGCTGAGTCAAGGGCCGCACACGGTGCTCGTAAAAGGTTCGCGTTTTATGAAAATGGAAAGAGTCATACAGACACTGACTAGCCAACAAACAACCCCCTCTGTCGGAGGTGCACATGCTGCTTGAACTGGCTAAATGGCTCGCGCAGGACATTCGCGCATTCAGTGTATTTAACTACCTGACTTTACGTGCCGTACTGGCATGCGGAACTGCGTTGGGTGTGGGTTTGATTTTAGGCCCTGCGGTGATTCGCAAACTGACGCAGTACAAAATTGGTCAGGCCGTGCGTGATGATGGTCCACAGACCCATTTGGCCAAGGCGGGTACTCCAACCATGGGGGGGGCACTGGTGCTGCTGGGCATCGCCGCCTCTACCTTGTTGTGGGCGGATTTGACCAATCGGTTCGTGTGGGTGGTCTTGATAGTCACCTTGGGTTTTGGCTGGGTGGGTTGGGTGGATGATTACCGTAAGGTGGTCTATAAAAATCCCAAAGGATTACCTGCCAAGTGGAAGTATTTCTGGCAATCATTGATTGGCCTGGCAGCTGCGTTTTATCTGGCGTTTGCCGTGTCAGCCCCGTCCGGTGAAAAGATTTTTGATCTGATGGCCGCCTGGGCCAACAGTGGTTTTGAGATGTATCTGCCTAACAAAGCCGACATCATTGTACCGTTTTTGAAAACCATTTCTTATCCGCTGGGCGTGTGGGGATTTATCACCTTGACCTACTTTGTGATAGTAGGCACCAGCAACGCCGTGAACCTGACAGACGGTCTGGATGGTCTGGCCATTATGCCGACGGTGATGGTGGCGTCAGCCTTGGCAATTTTTGCGTATGTCACCGGAAACGCGGTGTATTCCAAGTATTTGTTGATTCCGTATATTCCGGGTGCGGGTGAGTTAACTGTATTTTTGGCCGCCATGGCTGGCGCTGGATTGGCGTTCCTGTGGTTTAACGCTTACCCCGCGCAGGTATTTATGGGCGACGTGGGCGCGCTTGCGCTGGGCGGCGCCTTGGGCACGGTGGCGGTGATCGTGCGACAGGAAATAGTCTTGTTCATCATGGGCGGTGTGTTTGTTGCGGAAACCCTGTCAGTGATGATCCAGGTGCTGTATTTCAAATACAGCGGCGGCAAACGCGTGTTTCGGATGGCACCGCTGCATCACCACTATGAACTGTCTGGATGGAAAGAAACCCAGGTCGTGGTGCGTTTTTGGATCATCACGATGATGTTGGTGCTGTTTGGTTTGTCCACACTCAAGCTGAGATAACACATGAATTCTTTGGCCAATCAACGCGTATTGATACTCGGGCTCGGTGAGTCCGGGTTGGCGTGCGCGCGTTGGTGTGTGTTTAGCGGCGCATCAATTACCGTACTGGATACCCGAGCTCATCCGCCCGGGCTCGATGCCTTGGGTGTCATTGCACCAGAGGCCCAGGTGGTATCCGATCTGGGCGATCAGCAGTGGCAATCCTTTGACCGTTACGTCTGCAGCCCGGGGCTGATGCCGCATACCGAGCCAGTGCTCAGTGCCATGCGTTACGCGCAGCTTAAGGGTCTGCAGGTTGAATCCGAAATCGAGTTGTTTGCCCAGGCCTTGATGAGTCTGGAACAAACTCGTCAGTACACACCCAAGGTACTGGCAATCACCGGGACCAACGGTAAAACAACGACGACTTCCTTGACCCGCCTGTTGGTGGAGCGCTGTGGCTTGTCGGTGATGGCCGCGGGCAATATCAGCCCGGCTGCTTTAGATGCGCTGACGCTCGCTGTGCAAAACGACACCTTGCCTGCGGTGTGGGTATTGGAGTTGTCGAGCTTTCAGTTACACAGCACCTACAGCTTTAATTGTGATGCGGCCGCGGTCTTGAATGTGACGCAGGATCATCTGGACTGGCACGGTGACATGCAGCAATACGCCGATGCCAAGGCGCGCATTTTTGGTCCCAAGACCCTGCGTGTGTTAAATCGTGATGATGTCTATTGCAAGGCCATGGTCAGTCAAGAGCACGCCGTGACCTTTGGATTGAACCCCCCCGAGTTGGCCGGCGATTTAGGCTTGACGCGTGAGGCGGGTCTGGTGTGGTTGACATTGGCTGAGCCCCAGCCTTTCGAGGCCGGTCGTCGAAAAAAAGGCGAGCTGCAGCCGTTTACGCTCAAACATTTGATGCCAGCCGATGCCTTGAAAATTCGTGGCCTGCACAACGCCATGAATGCTTTGGCCGCACTGGCGCTGTGTCGCGCCATTGGTTTGCCCATGGCCAAACTATTGCATGGTTTGCGTGATTATCACGGAGAGCCGCATCGGGTCGAATGGGTTGCGAGCATCAACGGTGTGGATTATTTCGACGACAGCAAAGGCACCAATGTGGGTGCCACAGTTGCGGCATTGCAGGGGCTTGGAAAAACCGTGGTGTTGATCGCCGGTGGTGACGGCAAGGGGCAGGACTTTACGCCCTTGCAAGGCCCCGTCAAACAATACGCGCGCGCTGTCGCCTTGATCGGCAAGGATGGCCCCGCCATTCAGTCCACCTTGGCAGATACCCATGTTCCGATGCAGTTGTGTGCAACGCTGGAAGAAGCAACCCAGCAAGCGGCCCACTGGGCACAAGCAGGTGAAGCGGTGTTGTTATCACCAGCCTGCGCCAGTCTGGACATGTTCCGAAACTACGCACATCGGGCGCAGGTATTTGTTGAAACGGTCAAAGCCTTGGCCAACGATGCGGGGCAGCCATGTTAAATCGGTGGCGTGAGCGCTTTTTCTCTTCTGGCGGCACCCGGCGTTTAAGCCCTGCCGGCAGCTCGGGTGTGTCGGCTGGGTGGGGTGGTTCCATTACGTCGGTGTCTTCGGGCAAGTCCAAGTTCACCTCATTTGATCAGTCGTTGGTCTGGGCCATTTTGGCCTTGTTGATTCTGGGCCTGGTGATGGTTTATTCGGCCTCTGTTGCATTGCCAGACAGCCCCAAGTACGCCAACTACAAACAAACCCACTTTTTGGTGAGGCATTTATTCTCGCTGGCTGTGGCAGGTGCACTGGCCTTGGCGGCCTTCCAGGTGCCCATCAACACGTGGCAACGATTGGCGCCCTTGCTCTTTGTGATTACCTTGTTGCTGTTGGTGATCGTATTGATACCCGGTATCGGCAAGGGCGTAAATGGAGCCCGTCGCTGGTTGTCACTGTACGTGTTTAATATTCAACCCTCGGAGCTGATGAAGCTTTTTGCGGTGTTGTATGCCGCCGATTACACCGTACGAAAACAAGAGTACATGCAGCGATTCACCAAAGGCTTTTTACCCATGGCGATGGCCATCGCGTTTGTCGGTGTGCTGTTGTTGCTCGAGCCTGACATGGGTGCCTTTATCGTGATTGTTGGGATTGCGTTTGGCATCCTGTTTTTGGGCGGGGTCAACGCACGCGTATTTTTCGGTTTGCTGGGGTTTTTGGCCATTTCGTTTGCCTTGCTGGTTATGACCAGTTCGTACCGTCGAGAACGACTGTTTGCCTACATGGATCCGTGGGAAGAGAAAAACGCCTTGGGTAAGGCCTACCAGTTGTCGCATTCGCTGATCGCGTTTGGTCGGGGTGAATGGTTGGGTGTGGGCCTGGGCGGCAGTGTTGAAAAGCTTCATTACCTGCCGGAGGCGCACACCGACTTTTTACTGGCGGTGGTGGGTGAGGAATTGGGTTTTGTCGGTGTTTTTGTGGTGATTTGTCTCTTTGCCTTTATCGTCAAACGTGCGTTTGATATCGGTCGCCAAGCCATCGCACTGGATCGTGTATTCGCCGGTTTGACCGCCAAGGGTGTGGGTATCTGGCTCGGCGTGCAGGCGTTTATCAACATGGGGGTGAACCTGGGTTTGCTGCCCACCAAAGGATTAACGTTGCCGTTGATGAGTTATGGCGGATCCGGTGTGGTCGTCCATTGGGTTGGGTTGGCCATCTTGCTGCGGGGTGGTTTTTAGTCTCGTGAAATGATGCGCGGGGGGAATCGGTGAGGGCAACCCGCACCTTACTCGTCATGGGTGGGGGCACGGGGGGGCATA
>DAITMV010000040.1:0-18583 GCA_036834985.1 Burkholderiaceae bacterium
CCGATACCCAACCTGACCACGCCGCCGGGTGCCGTCGTTCCCTTTTTTGTAAATATCTGCACCACGCCGCCGATGGCATCCGCACCATACAGGCTGGACGCAGGCCCCTTGAGCACTTCAATGCGCTCAACCTGCTCGATAGGAATATTCTGAAACGGACTGCCGCCAAACTCAGCCGAGCCGATGCGCATGCCATCGATCAACAGTAAGGTCTGGTTTGAATTGGCGCCCCGGATAAAAAACGAGGTGGACTTACCGATGCCGCCGTTACTGGAAAACTGAATGCCGGGTACGGTACGCAAGACGTCTTCAATACTGCGGGCCCGGGTGATTTCGATGTCCTTGGCGGTGATGATCGCGATATCACCCACCACTTCACGCGGGTTTTGTTCCAGACGGGATGCGGTGATCACCACAGGCTCGGCTGTGGACTGGGCCAGAGCCGTGTGGGTAACTACCCCGGCCATGACACCACAGAGCGCCATCGGGGCCAGGCGCGATAGGGAACGAGAGACACCGGAAACACCGGACCATGCGAGAGACAACTCGAAAGACAACTGACTTTTTGCGAACAACATAGATACACTCCACAACCGCACCCACCGTGCGGACTGATAAAAAAATGCGTGGAGCCAATCGAGTTTGCAGCCATCCCTGCGACAAAACCCAACAGATGTGGGTCATTTACGACACAGAGGTACAGGACACAGTGATGAGAACAATCAGAGTCGTAGCTGCTCGCCCGCTGCCTCCCCGCAGCGCCGATCGCCACTCCCACCGCTGGGAATGAACGGTCAAGGCCGGTATCCGGGCTTGTGAGTTTTGATGCGTCGCCTTCCCATTCATCGAACAGTGGCTACTCTGACGCACCCGCACTCACTTACCGTTGCGGGGGCAGCACAGGCTTTTTGACCTGTTTCCCGTTTAACTGAAGAAGCCTTATGGCTATTCCTCAGCACCTTAACCCTGCTATTCTATCGTGTTCTGCACCTTGAAACCGTCCCCAGCCGGCCAAATTATGTCAACAGTCTGGAAACCAAGCGTCACTGTGGCCGCCATCGTTGAACAAGATGGCAAATTTTTAATGGTGGAAGAGCACACCACGGACGGCATTCGCCTGAACCAGCCCGCCGGCCATCTGGACCCGGGCGAAACCCCCATGTATGGCGCCGCCCGCGAAGCCCTGGAAGAATCTGCCTGGGAGATTGAGCCGCTGGGCCTGCTGGGTATTTACCTGAGTCGTTACACCAGCAGCCGCACGCTCGAAGACGTGACCTACCTGCGCTTTGCCTTTGCCGCCAAACCGATCAAAGAACACACTGAACGCGCCTTGGACGAAGGCATCATCCGCGCCCTGTGGATGACACCCGACGAGCTGCGCGCCACCGTAGCCCAGCACCGCAGCCCATTGGTCATGCGCTGTGTGGAGGATTTTCTGGCCTGGAAGGCAGGCACACGCCCACTGACACCCCTTGACCAGGTGTACACCCACGACAGCGTGATGGCCGGCCCCATGCCTCCCGGGCAATCCTGAACATGCGCAGCAAACCCAAAGTCGTCATCGGGATGTCCGGAGGCGTGGACTCCTCCGTTGCAGCCTGGCTGCTCAAGGAAGAAGGGTATGAAGTCGTCGGCCTGTTCATGAAAAACTGGGAAGATGACGACGATTCCGAGTACTGCTCAACCCGTCAGGATTGGCTGGACGCGGTCAGTGTCGCCGACGTGGTGGGCATTGACATCGAAGCGGTGAATTTTGCCAAAGAATACAAGGACCGCGTATTCTCCGTTTTTTTACAGGAGTATTCGGCGGGGCGCACCCCCAACCCGGACATTCTGTGCAACAGCGAAATCAAGTTCAATGCATTTTTGGACCACGCCCTTCGCATGGGCGCGCAGCACATTGCCACAGGCCACTATGCGCGGGTTCGGCAACAAAGCAGCGGGTATGAATTGCTCAAAGCAGTGGATGACAGCAAAGATCAATCCTACTTCTTGCACCGTTTGAACCAGGCACAGCTGTCCAAAGCCATGTTTCCGCTGGGCGACACCCTCAAAACCGAAGTACGGCAAATTGCCCAAAAGCTGGGTTTGTCCAATGCCGCCAAAAAAGACTCCACCGGCATTTGCTTTATTGGCGAGCGACCCTTCCGCGACTTTTTAAACCGCTATTTGCCGACCCAGCCGGGCCCCATCAAAACCGAGGACGGCTCTGTGATCGGGGAGCATGTCGGTTTGAGTTTTTACACACTGGGGCAACGCAAAGGGATTGGCGTGGGCGGCCACAAGGAGGGCAGTGGCGAGCCGTGGTATGTCGCCCGCAAGGATTTGCTCAACAACACACTGTACATCGTGCAAGGTCACGACCACCCGTGGCTATCGCAAACCACGCTGGTCGCTGAACAAGCCCACTTGATTGGCGGACAGCCTTGTACGGCCTACGAGGGCCGCGTCATCGCCGCCAAAACACGGTACCGCCAGCACGATGCGGCCTGTGTATTTCATGCCGGCGAATCAGGACACTTCTCGCTACAGTTTGAACAGGCCCAGTTTGCCATGACCCCAGGCCAATCAGCCGTGCTGTATGACGGCGACGTGTGCTTGGGTGGCGGCATCATCACTCAATCGGTCTGACCCGCGGCAATCCGGCTTAAACGCCTATAGCATAACCGGTGGATTACCAGTTATGCTCATGGCCAACAATAAGCGATAAGAGCGGAGTCAACCCATGGCCAAACCCGGTGAACCGTTTATCCCTCCCCGGTTTAACGCGTTGTTCATATGCGGTGCGTTAACGATCATTTCGCTGGCGCTGACCATGCAACTGGCGTGGGTGAGTTGGCCCATGGTGATCCTCTTTGGCTCGCTGACACTGATCGGTATCTGGGATCTGATTCAGACCAAACAATCCATACGGCGTAATTATCCAATCCTGGCGCATATGCGTTTTTTTCTGGAAACCATACGCCCTGAGATTCGTCAGTACTTTCTGGAAAGCGACTCAGACGCGGCCCCCTTCTCGCGCAATCAGCGGTCGCTGGTGTACCAACGCGCCAAAAACGTGATTGACAAGCGACCCTTTGGTACCCAACGTGATGTGTACATCGCAGGGCATGAGTGGATCAATCACTCCATGACACCAACCACCGTGCAATCTGCCGACTTCAGAACCACCATCGGCGGACCGGGATGCACCCAACCGTACAGCGCGTCCATTTTTAATGTATCGGCCATGAGTTTTGGCGCACTGTCAGCCAACGCCATCATGTCGTTGAACAAAGGCGCCCACAAGGGACACTTTGCACACGATACCGGCGAAGGCTCCATCTCCAAATACCACCGCGAACACGGCGGTGATTTGATCTGGGAAATCGGCAGTGGCTACTTTGGCTGCCGAACGCCCGAGGGGCGTTTTGACGAAAACAAATTCGCCCAGCAAGCGGCCCTTGAACAGGTCAAAATGATCGAGATCAAACTGTCGCAAGGCGCCAAGCCCGGCCACGGCGGTGTATTGCCTGGTCCCAAAGTGACCCCGGAAATCGCCGAGGCACGGGGCGTGGAGATGGGCGTTGACTGTATTTCACCGGCTTCACACAGCGCGTTTTCCACGCCCATCGAGTTAATGCATTTTATTGGCAAACTGCGCCACTTAAGCCGGGGCAAACCGGTGGGGTTCAAGATGTGCGTAGGCCATCCGTGGGAATGGTTCGCCATCGCCAAAGCCATGCTGGAAACAGGCATCCTGCCCGATTTCATCGTGGTCGATGGCGCAGAAGGTGGCACAGGTGCGGCCCCGGTGGAGTTTGCTGATCACGTGGGCGCACCGCTGCAGGAAGGTCTGATGGTGGTACACAATACCCTGCTGGGTCTGAATATCCGTGACAAGATCAAGCTGGGGGCCAGCGGTAAAATCGTCAGCGCCTTTGACATTGCACGCACCCTGGCGATTGGTGCAGACTTTTGCAACAGCGCGCGCGGCTTCATGTTCGCCTTGGGGTGCATTCAGGCGCAGGCCTGTCACACGGGGCACTGCCCGACAGGCGTCACGACTCAAGACCCCCTGCGCCAGCGCGCCTTGGTAGTACCCGACAAGGCTGAACGCGTCTACCACTTTCACCACAACACCCTACACGCCTTGGCTGAACTGATATCAGCCGCTGGCTTGATGCATCCGGATGAACTGACCCCCCATCACATTGTGCGGCGGGTCAACCACAACGAGGTGCGGCTGCTGTCCACACTGTTTAAATTTTGCGACCAGGGCGATTTGCTCAACGGCACCTATATCTCGCCCGTGTTTGAACGCTATTGGGACATGGCCACCCCAGAATCATTCATGCTTAAGATGTAAGCCTGGCACGCGCTTCCCACCCCGCTTCACACGGGGGGGCGTGTCGCCTCAAACGCTGGGCGAGTGGCCAGTCGGGCCGCATAGGCCGCCAACGCCGGGTTCGCACTGCGCCAATCCAGCTGCGGAAAGCGAAAATCCAGATACAGCAAGCCACAACCAACTGCAATATCGCCCACGCTGTAGTGAGCCTGCAAGTAGGGTTGTGACGCGGGTTGTTGGCTCAGGCGCTGATTAAGCGCAGCACAGGTCTTGATGATTTTGCCTTGCTGGCGCTCCAGCCAGGGGCCACTTTTTTTGTCGCCCTCGTGAAAACGTCCTTCGAGCAACATCGCCACGCCCGCCTCGGCCAGGCCATCCCCCATGGCTTCAAGCACGCGTGCATCAATCCGGTCACGTACGGTCGCCGGAATCAATGGGTGATCAGTCGACAACAAATCCAGCGTTTCGGTAATAACCGCCGAATCAAACACAGCCGCACCATCGTCAATCAGTAATGCAGGCACCCGGCCCACGGGATTAATCGACTGAATACCCGTTTCGGCTGACCAGACGTCCTCTGGAACAAACTCAAAAGACATGGCTTTTTCAAGCAAGGCCACACGAACCTTACGCACAAACGGGCTTGTCAAAGACCCCACAAGTTTTAATGTCATGATTTCAGGCCAGAGGAACAAAACGGTACAATACACGGTTTGCTACCTTTTTTGATCGCATCATGATCGACGCCCAAGCCCTCTCCACGCTTACCGCCCTATCCCCCCTGGACGGCCGCTACCGCGGCAAAGTCACCGATCTGCGCCCGCTGCTCTCCGAAGCCGGCTTCATGCACTTTCGGGTCAAGGTAGAAATTGAGTGGCTCAAAGCCTTGTCCAAGGCCCATCTGGCCGAGTTGCCTGCGTTTTCAGCCACCGCGACCGAGAAGCTGGATGCGCTGGTCGCCAACTTCTCTTCTGACGATGCCGCACGCATCAGAGAGTTTGAAGCCAAGACCAACCATGATGTTAAAGCCGTTGAATACTTCATCAAGGAAAAATTCGCAGCCGATGCCGAACTGGCCAAAGCCGCCGAATTTGTGCACTTTGCCTGCACCTCCGAGGACATCAACAACATGTCCCACGCGCTGATGTTGCAAGCAGCCCGGGCCCAGGTGATTGTTCCATCCCTGAACAAAATCATCGACCAATTGCGCGCCTACGCACACGAGTTTGCGGACACCCCCATGATGTCACGTACACACGGGCAACCAGCCAGCCCCACCACCTTGGGCAAGGAATTTGCCAACGTGGTGCACCGCCTGCAGCGCGCCGTCAGCGCCATTGAAGCGGTAGAACTGCCCGCCAAAATGAACGGCGCCGTGGGCAACTACAACGCCCACCTGTCCGCCTATCCTGAGGTGAACTGGGCGCAGCTGTCACAAAACCTCATCGAAGGCCTGGGGCTGACCTTTAACCCCTACACCATTCAGATTGAGCCACATGATGGCATCGCTGCGCTGATGGATGCGATTGCACGTGCCAACACCATCATTCTGGATACCTGCCGCGACATCTGGGGCTATGTGGCCTTTGGATACTTCAAGCAACGCCTCAAGGAAGGTGAAGTCGGTTCATCGACCATGCCGCATAAGGTCAATCCGATTGATTTTGAAAACGCCGAAGGGAACCTGGGCGTAGCCAATGCCCTGCTCAAGCACTTGAGCGAGAAGTTGCCCGTTTCCCGCTGGCAGCGTGACCTCACCGATTCAACCGTGCTGCGCAACCTGGGCGTTGCCCTGGGATACGGCCTGCTGGCCTATGAAAGCTGCTTGCGCGGCTTGGGTAAGCTGGAAGTAAACCTCGCGGCCATTGATGCGGATTTGAATGAGGCCTGGGAGTTGCTGGCCGAGCCGGTACAAACCGTGATGCGCCGCTATGGATTGCCCAACCCCTACGAACAGCTCAAAGCACTCACCCGCGGCAAAGGCATCACCAAAGAGGCACTGCAGACCTTTATTGCGGGGCTTGACTTGCCTGCCGATGAAAAAACCCGTCTGCTCCAGATGACCCCTGCCAGTTATATTGGCATGGCGGCCCAACTGGCCAAGGGCATTTAAATATCAGCGTGTGTTGACGGCGCCGACTTGCCCAGACACACGCCGGTTGTTTCGGCATAGTTTGCGTCATAGGATTTTTGTTCTATCAAAGGGCCGGTCACTCGCAGGGTGTAGACCGTACACGACGGATCAATCGTGGCGCTATTGGCGGTGACCTTGGCGGTGTATTCCAGATAACTGCCATTGAGCGGCACGCTGATGTCGATGGCGAACCTGTCGCTGGCCAAGCCGGCTTTCCAGTCGTTCAGTTCAGTCAAGGTCCCAAACGCCCCTTTGGCATTTCGATACGCCATTTGCGCAGTGTTGATGTTTTTGATCAATTCAGCGGCCTCGGTCCGCTGACGTCGCAATTGGTAATAATCGACGCCGACATCGGCCATCGTCGCCAGGATGCCCACAATGGCCACCACCATCATCAACTCCAGAATACTGAACCCGGCTGCCACTCTTTTCATATCCGCCCCGATTGCCTCAAGAATTGGGCTGAACCACAGCCAGATAGAGCGCCTCACACTTTTTTGTCAGCACGCCGGCACTTTTGGGGCAGTTGGGATTGGATCCGTTTTTTCCTACGCCGTCTTGGGCGGTTCGCATTGACAAGTCGTTATAGGAGTAAAAGAGCGTCAGCTTGGCCGCGGCGGCGTTGTATGGCAACTCTTCAATACGGCAGGACTCCAGCATGAAATCCATCGTCGACACCTTGGTCTTCATGGTCCTGGCCCACTCATCCATCATGGAGTCGTCAGAGCCACCCCCTGTGCGGGCTTTATTGCCTGCCGCCTGTGAGGCTTCAACCATCGCCTGACAGTAGGCAGCGAGGTCTCTTTTGTACTCAGGCGCTGTCAGTTTTTTGTAGGCGACATAGGCATTCCCATTGCCATTCCCGACGGTTTTATCGGCCCCTCCTCGGAGGGAATCTGCATACTGGTATAGAAGAAAACTGTACTCCCGAGCCACATGGGTCACACTGCCTGTCGATTCCGCATAGGATTGCAGTGAATTGACGGCCTGACTGGTGCTAATGGCCCCCGCAATACCCAGCAAGATCAACGCGGCAGTCAGTATGCCTTCAATCATGGCAAAACCACCTGCATCAACACGACAATACCGTGACATCATGACCCTTACCTCTTGAAATATTTGGAACTGAGCGACATCCTGCTCTTGGTCTGAATCGACTGCACCTCGCATGGAATCGGCGGCGTTGTGACACAGATCGGCACCTGGCAAATGCTGGGGTTATCGACCGGAGCTCGCACGGTTACGCAGGCATCAATACGGACATTTCCCAAAAATCGCGGATCAAATACGCCCGGAAACTTAAGGGAGTTCACCGTTCGGCGCCCCATGGACTGACGCGCATTCCACACGCCGTCCTCCAGGTT
This sequence comes from Burkholderiaceae bacterium, assembly GCA_036834985.1. Lineage (GTDB taxonomy): Bacteria > Pseudomonadota > Gammaproteobacteria > Burkholderiales > Burkholderiaceae_B > DAITMV01. The sequence continues at coordinate 7,826 of DAITMV010000040.1, forward strand.
GGCAGTGCACTGACGCTGCAGCGGAACTCCCCACCAGCGACGAGGAGCCACCGCCAGACCACGCCCCACCAGATAGAGATCCCCCAACACAATCAGGTTCGAATTGAGCACCACATCCTCGGCATATAAATCGCCCAGAACCACAATCAATTGCGCCGAGACATATCGCAGGTTTTTCAAATAGACCCCTGACCCCCGGGCATCAATCAACACCACCGCGTTGTCGGCCATCGCTTGCGGCCAGCTGTAGTCATTCGAAGTACAGGGCACCTTGTTATCGTTCAGGCAACCACTCCCTCCTTTGTTGACGGGATTGTTCAGGTAGTCGCCAATCCAGCTCCCGGGGCCTGTATACGCGGCCAAACTGTCGCGTCTGGACAAGCCAATCAATCTCATTTTGGTCACATAATCCAGATAGTTCACATTGGTTTTTGCCGCGATATAGTCTTGGCGGTATCCGGCTGGGCCGTCCATAAACATCGTCCAGTCCGCATTGATTTTTGCCGTCTTTTTATTGATGAGCTCCTGATTGCCACTGATGTTCAGCGTCATCTGGGCAATGGTGTTGTTCCATTGCGTCCAATTGGCCTGAGCGCCATTGAGGTAAGCATCCAATTGTTTGTTGAGTTGATTCACCACCGATGGCGTTCCTGCCGCCTGAGCGCTGGCGATTTGTGTCTTGTACTGAGCCACTGCCGCGTTGTAAGCGGTGATGTTCAATTGCGCGACATTCGATTGGGCCTGCCAATCGAGTATCTGGGTTTTCCAGGTCTGAATTTGATCCAGCCCTGTTTTATAGGTCTGGCGCGCTGTCAGGAGTTGATTGAATCGGGTCTGATTCGATTTTTCCAGGGGGTCAATGCAGCTGAGGGGCTGGTCGCCTGTGCTGCGCTCAAAGTCCCAGGTCTTTGGATCAAATTTTTCAAGACAGAGCGAAAAATTTCGAGCCAGTTGCTGACTCGATGGATAGGGTGGCAGACCGTTGGCACTGGAGTTTCCAAAGTAGTAGCCCGCCCCCGCACCGACGATCAGATTCCGGTTGATCAGCTGGCCCGACTTGTCCATCACTTGAACAGACTGTTTGGGCACATTGGCATTTGCATCAAAGTAATAGTAGGCCGCCGCCATTTTCCTCAAGGCTGTTTTCTCATCATCATTGCCGCCACTGAAACTATTGTTGGCAATCACCGACGCCAGATTCTCTTGCGCTTTTTCGATGGTCCACAAACTGTTCATCGAGGGGTTGCCCGGAAAGTTATAAGTCATCACTTCTTTCCAATGGGACGTTGCGCGGCCGGTGAAATAACCCAACGGTCCGTCGGCGTTCGAGCCTAAGGATGCATTCAGACTGGTCCACAGCGGATTGAACAGCGAGCCTTGAGACCTTAAGGGGATACTGACCGCAGGGTCGGATAAAACACCGTCATACGCTGGATCCGTGGGGTCGGCAAAGCCGAGCCAATTGTAATTTTCCAGCGCTTTGCCGGGTTGCTTGGGCGGCAAACTCACTTGAAACGGCGAATTAGCGTCAGCGAGTCGACCATTGCCACCAATCGATGTGCCGTAAACATTCAGGTAGACGTCTGTGGTGGCAGCCACGCCAGCCGCCTTGGGCGACACAGGCCGACTGATCACCCCACCGCCAATTTCGACGGGCTGAAAATATCCGTAAGGTGGCAACTCCTTCCCAAAAAACAGTGCATTTTCCGAGAACGATACGTTGATCGCTGTCTTGAGCCCCTCGGCCTCCATTGGGTTAACAGGTGTTGCGTTGATGACATCACCGGTGACGGTCACCGGCGCCTTCCACAGCTTGTTCAAATCGGAATCTGACAAAGACTTTTGATAAGCCAATCCATTAAAAGGCCTGCCACGCCCGCCATCCCCCTTGTTAAAAAGTTTCCACTCATAGGCCATTTGTGAACACTGTTTAAAGGAATACTGCCAACCGGAGGTGTCGCAGGTTCGGGTCTCTGTTGTGCAGATTTGCGAGCCAGCGCTTCCGCCGACACAGGGCTGCTCTGTCGTGCTATCAATTTCACCGAACTGGATACGGCGAGCGCAGGTCGTAGCTTTTGCACCCACACAATCAAAGTTGCCCTCCGCCTTGAAATACACCTTCCAGTCTTCCGGCGTGGGGGGCGTACAAGGATCGGCCTTGTTGCCGATGATGGCCTGTACGGATAAACCATCGCTGATTCGATCCGGGCCAAGCGGGAGGGCAAACCCGCCCGCGATGGTTTGATAATTCGGTTCTCCGTTGATGCATCCTGTCTGAAACACCGAGGTCAGGTTGCTCACGTTATTGGTATCGATGGATTCAAAAAAGGCCCTGAATTGATGAATCGCCTCAGTCAGGTTCAACTCAGCCCGCGACGACTCAAAATTATTTTTAACGGATTCTTTTCGTCCTAAAGAGTCATTGGTATAGGCAAGTGCAACAAACGCCATCAGACTGCACAGTGCGGCTGCCAACAGCAGACTGGCCATACCCCCTTGGCACTTGACCCGACGCAAAGCTCCTTGATCATGGTTATAGGTCATGGCCTCATTGGTCCTTTTTGTGCAAGGTTCATGGATAAATTCTCCAAAGAACAATGGGGGCGTCGCACCGACGATCGCGTTTTACCCGGCATCGCGGTCTTCGTTGGTGCATGGCAGGCTCCATAGGGGGAGAACAAACACATCCTCGATCAAGTTGTCAGTGTTTGGTTTTTTTGAAGAAGCGCCCGTAGTGGCGGAGGTGTTGCTCAGTGACGTTACTTTTCTGTTTTCGAACTGATAGTAAACAAACAACGAGTTAACACCGTTCTCGCCGGGGATGCACTGACGAACCTCCCCCGGCGTCGACGGGCTCAGCGCCTGGTTAAGGACCGGAAGGCATTTGTTCGGCGGCCCGTCACTGAGCGTTTGCTTAAAGCTGTTGTTGTTCACGCCACACACCATGAACGCCTTTAAGTGATTAACGTTCGGCGTATTCATCAAAATCCAGTCGATATTTTTTAACTGCGCGAACCTGCTGTCATAAGGCGATTTACAAATTTGGCTCATCACATCAATCAACTTTTGCTTATCCCTGTTCTTCCATGACTGTTGGCCGAAGAAATACTCAAGCCGCCCGCCCGCAACGCCATCGTCCACGGCATCGAGCCCCCGATACGCAAAGTACTGGACCATGGACTCATCAGATCCTGGCTTGTTAAACGGCGTGGCCGAGGCGATACAATATTTTTGATCCATGCCTTGAGCCTCGGCCTGTGCGGAGGACACCGGCTTGCAGGTCTGAGGATCTGTCGAGCCCTGTTCGTAGCGGCAAATGTAAAGTTGACTATCCTCCAGGATAGAAATCGCACTGCCCCCAGCGGTTTGCAGATCGGTTCGCATGGTCTCCCGAAGCACCTGGGTAGATACCTCCGCATTTCTTCTGTACAGGTCATTTTTTTTGTTCAAGAGCGTCGGCAACGCGTTGAGCAGGGCCGCATACGCCAATGCCGCCAATCCAAGCCCCAACAGCACCTCGAGCAGTGTCACTCCGTGGTAACTGACCCATCGGCCGGCAACGCGCTTACGCTGTCTTGGCATCATCATTTACTCCACACTCACAACGCCAGACCGCTCCACCCGCATCGTCCATGTCTGCGCTTGGGGGTCATCCGGGTTTTTGAACACGATTCGTCCGTCCCGGATGGAACTGAACATCGACTGGTTTCTGAATTTCTTTTGACTGAGAAACCCATTGCCGGCCAGAAATAAAAAGTTTCGCCATTCTGTGCTGCTACAACCTGCGTCGGAGGGAAATTCGTTTTCGTAGGACATGTGCAGGTCCGGGTACAGCTTGTACCCAAGCATGTAATCAGAGGAATTAAAGTCATCCTCCATGCAGTCCTTAACCGTGTAGGTGGGGCCTTTGGGATACACAAAATACACCTCAACAACACATTGCCCCTTGTACTCACCTGAGTCAGCCCGGTAGCTTCTTAGCTGCACACAGGTGTTTCGATTCATTTTGACCGCCTGGCTGCGAGCAGCTTCGAACAAGCCGGAAATTTCAGATACTTGTGAGCTCAGTCCTGCAGAGCCGAACCCCCTTTTTGAAGTGGGCAGCGCGAGGGTTGCCAGCAGGGTCAGGAACCCAACGACCACCATCACCTCAAGCCAGGTGAAGCCTTTTAAATGCTGCGACAGCCCGAGCGAGGTGGATCTTAAGCGCATGCGACACCCATGGAGAATTACGATGAGTGTAAAAGTAGTCAGAGATGGGCCAACAGCCCTCAAAGGCAGGAGCCCAGACAAGCTAGCTTGTCTGAGTTAGTTCATACAGGGGGATGGCAGGACAAGGCCTGCGCTTGGCGTTGGAAGATACTGAAGGGAGCGTCGTATCAGGGCGGCTCAGGTTCCGGCGTAGATGGGTGTTTCCAGTCGATGCACCAAACGGTCATGTACAAAGGCATGAATGCAGATGTACGGCATCTGAGGTAGCTCGATAAATGCCATCCCCAGGCGGGTGCCGTTGTCGTCTACATTGTGGGACATCACGTTGACCTTGGCCTCGATCAAAACTTTTTCGCGCCCCACCGTCAATTGAAAAGCGATGAGCAGACTGGACGATTTTTCAACCTGCCTGGAACTGAGACGAACCTCCACTCCACCGGTCGACATATTGGTGATGACGCCCGTCTGCATATTGTCTGAGGCCACGCCATCGGGATAGAGCGCCACAGGAATGTCCGTGAGCACACGACGGGCTTTGCGAATCTGGCGGCGTTCGATCTGGCTTGTGTTGGGCCATGAAATCACCAGAAAAGGAAAAGGCGAGAACGCTACTTTTTCGACATTTGCGGAAAACCGGTACACCGCCATGCCATAAAAGGAGCGAAATTCCCAGGACTGCCCCTCTTTGACAAACACATACGCCCCATCACGGACCGGAGCGGTCATGACCAGGTAATTGTCGGGTAAGGCACCAATGAGTTTGACCTCGAAGGTTTCAGCATCCCCCGGCATGTTCATGCGAACCAGCTGGCCGGTTTCAGTGGGGTCTTCCTTGACCTTGGGAGGGCGTTTGGTCTTGACCGCAGCACCCAGGCTGCCATCTTTGACCATCTGGGTATCACGAGGTGTTTCGTTTTGCCAACGAGGATTCTGATACAGCCCCTTGAGCGCCAGGGCGTCATACTGCTGCTGGGTTTCGATGATTTGGCCGCGGGCCATCAACAACTGCCCCTGCTGGTCAAACACTGGAAATTGCAGGGGCTCGCCAATCTGGATATCGGCTTTGGCCAAGGGCTGTAAACTGTCAGACGAACCGCTCATGAAGCCTCCTGGCCTCGATTACAAAACTGTCAGCTGCAACAGCTTATGGGGTCTCTAGGGAACCTTCTTTTTTCACCGGTTTAATCAGGTCTTCCCGGGAAATTCCCAGCCACATCACGATCGGGCTGGCCACCAGTACCGATGAGTAAATACCAAACAGAATACCGATCGTCAACGCCAACGCAAAATAATGCAAGGTGGGGCCGCCAAATATCAGCATCGAGGTCACCATCAACTGCGTGCAGCCGTGGGTGATGATGGTTCGTGAAATCGTGCTGGTGATGGCGTGGTTAATAACCTCGGGTACACTCATCTTACGCACTTTACGGAAAATTTCGCGAATCCGGTCAAAAACCACTACCGATTCGTTCACCGAGTAGCCCAGCACGGCCAGTACAGCCGCCAACACGGAGAGCGAAAACTCCCACTGAAAAAAGGCAAAAAAGCCCAGAATAATCACCACGTCGTGCAGGTTGGCGATAATCGCAGCGACAGCAAACTTCCATTCAAAGCGAATGGCTAGGTAAATCATGATGCCGATGATCACCAGCGACAGGGCAATGCTGCCATCAGTGGCCAATTCCTTGCCCACCTGTGGACCCACAAACTCTACGCGGGTAATTTTGGCATCAGGGCCACCAGCGGTTAATACACCTGACAGCAGTTTGCTGGTATCGAGCTTGCCGTTGGTCGAGAGGGCCGGCAAGGTTACATCCTTGTTGGCCATACGAATCAACACATCGCGCGTGGTACCAAAGTTCTGCACCTGTGGCTCGCCAATCCCGGCTTTTTGCAGGGCGGCCCGGATGGGTTCGATCTGGGCGGACTGTGAATACTGGGCCTCGACCACGACCCCCCCTGTGAACTCAACGCTGAAGTTCAGCCCACGGGCCACCAGGAAAAACACAGCGGCAGCAAAGGTTAAAAACGAAATCACGTTGAACACGATAGCGTGTTTCATGAACGGGACATCGCGCTTGATCCGGAAAAACTCCATGTTCGACTACCTTTCCTGTGCGCCTTACGCGCGGCCTGCTTTGGCACCCTTGGTGCTGCCAGCGACTGCGGTTTCTGGAATCCAGACCTGACCAATGGCCAGCTTGCTGAGCTTTTTCTGACGGCCATACCACAGGTTGACCACGCCACGCGACACCACCACCGAGCTGAAAATCGAGGTCATGATGCCCAGGCAATGCACCACGGCAAAGCCACGCACCGCACCCGATCCAAAAATCAGCAGGGCCAGGCCAGCGATCAGGGTAGTGACGTTTGAGTCGAGAATCGTCGCCCACGCGCGCTCATAGCCGGCGTTGATGGCAGCCTGCGGTGTGGCGCCTGCGCGCAGCTCTTCGCGAATACGCTCGTTGATGAGCACGTTGGCGTCAATTGCCATACCCAGTGTCAATGCAATCGCCGCAATACCCGGCAGGGTCAAGGTGGCTTGCAGCATCGAGAGCATCGCAATCAACAGCAGCACGTTGGTGGCCAGCGCCACGACCGAGAACACGCCAAAGAGCACGTAGTAAACAGTCATGAAAATGGCAATCGCTGAAAAACCATACAAGGTGGAGTGAAAGCCCTTGGAGATGTTCTCAGCACCCAGGCTCGGGCCAATGGTGCGTTCTTCGATGATATCCATCGGGGCTGCCAGAGAACCGGCGCGCAACAGCAATGCGGTATCAGCCGCCTCAACGGTGGTCATGCGGCCGGAGATCTGAACCCGCCCGCCACCGATCTCACCCCGAATCACCGGGGCTGTGACGACCTCGCCTTTGCCTTTTTCGATCAGCAAAATCGCCATGCGTTTGCCCACGTTGTCGCGGGTGATGTCACGGAAAATGCGTGAGCCTTTGCCATCGAGGGTCAGGTGAACGGCAGGTTCGTGTGATTGGGAATCAAAACCGGCCTGTGCATCGGTGAGGTTTTCACCGGTTAATACCACCTGTTTTTTGAGCAGCAGCGGATTGCCGCCACGCTCGGTGTATTTTTCCAGCCCAAACGGTACGCTGCCAGCAGCCAGCGCTGAGGCCGCCTCGGGGCTGTCGTCCACCATGCGGATTTCCAGTGTGGCGGTGCGGCCCAGGATGTCTTTGGCTTTGGCGGTGTCTTGCACGCCCGGCAACTGCACCACAATGCGGTCGGCGCCTTGTTGTTGGATGATCGGCTCGGCCACACCCAACTCATTGATCCGGTTGTGCAGGGTCGTGATGTTTTGCTTTAAGGCGTACTCCTGGGCCTGCTTTTCAGCGGCGGGCTTAAAGCTGGCAACCAGCTTGGGGCCTTCCACATCGGCGACTTCCTGCACCTGCAGGTCGGGCAAGTTGTCCAGCAAGATGCCTTTGGCCTTGGTGCGGGTGTCATCGTCCCGGAATTTGAGTTCGATGGTTTTATCCAGCCGGTTCACCGACTGGTAACGCAGATTTTTGTCTCGCAATTGCTGGCGCATATCTGCCGCAAAGCTGTCCAGTCGCTTGAGCAAGGCCTGCTGCATGTCGACCTGCAGCATAAAGTGCACACCACCCCGCAGGTCCAGGCCCAGGTACATCGGCAAGGCATGGATACTGGTGAGCCACTGGGGCGAACGGGAGAGCAGGTTCAGCGCCACTACAAAATTAGGATCGGTAGGGTCTGGATTAAATTGCTTTTGAATCAGGTCGCGGGCTTTGAGCTGCGAATCGGTGTCCTTGAGGCGAACCTTGATGGTGCCGCCACCGATATTGGCCTCGTAAATCATGCCGTCTGGCTCGACGCCGGCCTGCTTTAACGCAGACTCCAACTGGGACTGCATTTCAGGGGCCAGCTTGAGTGTGGCTTTGGCACTCGAGACCTGTACCGCAGGCGCTTCACCAAAAAAGTTGGGGAGCGTATACAGCAGACCGAGGGTCATCGCAAACGCGACAACCATGTACTTCCAGACGGGATAACGATTCATGATGGGATCAGCGTTGATCTTTCAGGGTGCCTTTGGGCAGTACGGTTTGCACCGCTGCACGCTGGACCAGAATTTCGACAGGTTTCTCAGCCAAAGAAGCCACTTCAATAGTGACGTAACTATCACCATTTTTCGTGATTTTACCGAGCAATCCGCCCGAAGTAATCACTTCATCGCCTTTTTGCAGCGCATCGATCATGGCTTTTTGCTCTTTCTGGCGCTTCATCTGCGGACGAATCATCAGGAAGTACAGCACTACAAACATCAAAATGATGGGCAAAAAGCTTAACAGGCCACTTTCGGCACCGGCTGTACCGGTTTGCGCGTATGCGGGGGATATAAACACGATACCTCCTCATGGAAATCACAAAATCAACTCGCGGCGAGTATACACTGCATGGACTCAAACGATTTTTTCAAGGCTGTAAAAATGAGTGAAACTGCAAAGTCGACTGAGCTGGCCACCTTGGGCGGCGGCTGCTTTTGGTGCATCGAAACCGTCTTTAACCGCCTGCAAGGCGTGGTGTATGCCGAATCAGGCTACAGCGGCGGCAAGCGACCCAACCCCAGCTATGAGAGCGTGTGCACGGGGGTTACGGGCCATGTGGAGGTGGTGCGTATTGAGTTTGACCCGGCCATTATCAGCTTTGAGCAATTGCTGGATGTTTTTTTCACCCTGCACGACCCCACCACCCTGAACCGCCAGGGCAACGATGTAGGCACGCAGTACCGGTCGGTAATCTTTACACACAACCCAGAGCAGGCCGAGATTGCGCGCACCGTGATTGACGGGCTGACCACCGCCAGGCGCTTTACCAGCCCGATTGTGACTGCCATTGAACCATTAACGAACTACTACCCGGCAGAGCCGTATCATCAGCGGTATTTCGAGGGTAATCCACACCAGCCCTATTGCGCCTTTGTGGTGGCCCCGAAAGTTGAAAAAGCCGAGAAAAAGTACGCCAGCCTGCTTAAACCACAGGCCTGATAAGCGGGCTTATTCGATCGAGGTCCTGAGCCTGAATTTACCCGGGTGATCAAATAACCAAGTTTCGGTGTATTTGACGGCCTTGCCGCCCGGCGGCTTGGGCAGGGGCTCGGCGTTGCGCACGGTTGCACGGGCGCGGCGCTGCATGTCTTCGTCCTTGGACGCCCGGATCAGCCTTAACGTGGCATCGCCTTCGGGGCTGACAGCAATCTCATACACCACTACAGCGCGCAAAGGCTCCTGTGGCCTGCCTGGATGCACATAACCGGGGTTGGCAGCCTCAATCGCCTCAGCCACCGCATGTTTGTAGGCAGACAGCAAAGAATCATCGGTACTGCTTTTATAGGGGCGCTTTTTGTTGGCCGGGGTTGAAAACTTGTAGGCCTCTTTGGCGTAATCGCGCTCGGGCACCGCTTTGGATACCGTTGTTGCAGGTCGGGGGGCAGGAACAGGCGCACGGGCCGCGTTGTTGGCCGCGTCTGCCGAGGCATCACCGCCGTTGGGCGTATTGGCACACGCGGCCAGCACACTTAACAGCGTTACAAGCGTCAGACGACCAAGGGCAAGGGATAAGTGATTCAACGGACCTGTCATATCTATGAATTATTGTGTGCGATCGGAAAAGAGCACGTCTGCAACTATCGTAAAAGCTCGTCGATCACCCAGCTGGCCATGACAAACCCCATCGCGCCGGTGACGGTGACGATCGAACCAAACCCCGCACAGTTTAACCCGGCCGATGCATCGCACGATTCAGGCTGTGTAAGCGGTTCATCAGAATGCACCGCCATCAGGCCCATCTTGGGCGTCCTGACCTTGCGAACTTTTGGGCCCCCACCAGGAAAGGCATGCTGGCGGCGCAACTGATACCGTACTTTGGCCAAAAGCGGATCGTTTACAGTAACCGATAAATCACTCACTTGCAGCAACCACGGCTTGGTTTTACCGCCGGCCGCGCCGGCCATGATGTGTTTGACGCCATGCCGTTGTGACCACACGGCCAGAGCGACTTTGGCGGGCGCCTGGTCACAGGCGTCGATCACGGCCAATACCGGAGGGGCATCGCTCCCGTGTGGCGTCAACAAGGCATCCAGATTGTCGGCGTGGGCAAAATCGTCGAGGGCACTTAGGTTACACCCAGGTGCGTATCGGGCGATATGGGCTGCCATGGCGTCGACCTTGGACATGCCCAAGGTGTCGTCATTGGCATGGAGTTGCCGATTGATGTTGGACTCTGCCACATGGTCCATATCCACCAGCGTGATATGACCTACACCGCTGCGAGCCAACCCTTCAGCGGCCCAGGAACCGACCCCGCCCAAACCGACAACCGCCACATGCGCGGCGGACAGACGAGTCAACGCATCCGCACGCTCAGCGGGCGAACCGTCACCTGCAGGTGTCGGATACAAACGGTTGATACCCCCAAAACGGCGGGCGCCCGGATGCTCGACGGGGGACGGGGTGTCGTCAGCGGTCAAGATCCATCACCTGTACAGAGACGGTCACCTCGTCGTTGTTGCGC
>DAITMV010000041.1:0-18580 GCA_036834985.1 Burkholderiaceae bacterium
GAGCAACCGGAGCAACCGGAGCAACCGGAGCAGGCGCCAGAGTAACTGGGGCAGGTGCCGGAGCAGCGACAGGTGTTAAAGAAGTGACAGGAGCAAGTGACGAAACTACGACAGGCGCAACCGTGACAGGTGCAGCCACCGGGGTTGGTGCCAACGCAGGCGTAACAGAAGTGTCTGCTGTTACGGGGGCCACGGCCTGCAACAATGCGCTGACGGGAACAGGGGCCGCTGGTGTTGGCGTTGGCGCCAAGTAACTGGAGATATCAGTCTTAAAATTTGCCAAGGCCCCCTTGGCAATATCAGCATCAGAGTAGCCTTGAGCTCGAGAAGCCGCAATGGCGCTTTGAATTTGTTCAGGCGTATAACTCACCGGCACAGGAGCCGCAGGTATAACAGCCTGCTGCAATGGGCTCAATTGCACATCAGGCTGCACAGGCTCGTCGCCAATAAGTCCGCCAATGTCTGTTGCTCTCATCGTTTCATGCTCATTGCGTTGGTGAAGGCAAAGGCCCAGTCTTTCCAGTTATCAAACATGCGCGAGTCTGGAACGCCTGAACTGCCAAATAAACCTATCCCGCTCAAACCATCAACCCACTCACGCCATTTAGTCTCTTCCACCGTGCCAAGCTGCTGGGCGGCAAAAAGCTCATTGGTCAGTGCGCACCAATAATCCCACTCCATGTCTCGGGGATCATAGGTTGTCATGGGTTTCCTGTCGAACGTGTATCGCCTGTAGTTACAGACAGCACGACCTTACCGGTCTCGTAATTGCCATTGAAGGTGTTGGACTCGAAGTGCAGGCGCAGCTCGCGTCGCTGCTCACGCATGTCAATCTTCAATGTGTCAGGCTGGAAGTAGTACGGGTCCGAGGCCTGATCGGTATCGTCTGCGTAGCCTTTACCAAGCACGGTAACGCTCATCTCACCGGTCTGGACAAAGTCGGGCTCGACGCGCTCCATGCGGGTCCAGAGGTTGTCACCCGGCTGGGTCGTGGAGCCCACTAAATTGATCATGGAGCCGATCGTGGTGGTCTCAAAATAGCTGCGCACCGCGTCAACGGTGGTCAGGTAGACCTGATCTGTACCAGCCTCATGCTGCCAAATAGTGTAGGTCGTCACCGTCATTTGCTCAGAAGAGATCGGAGAAGCAAACGTGGCGCTCAAGGTGTAAGTGCCAGCTCCTCCGGCGCCAGAGCCGAAAGCAGTAATGTAAGTGTTGCTGGGAATTCCAGCGCCGTTAACCAGTTGACCCACAGACAAGGTGCCATACGAAACGGCAGAAACAGTCATGGTGCTTCCGGTAATACTGGCGGTAAACGAGACGCTGGTAATTGGCGTGTTATCAGCCCACAGAGGCTTTGGGAATACCTCTGAGAATGTGCCGGAGCTGCGGCGTGAACCCAAGGCCATCCCAGCGTCGTACCACGCCTTTTCGCGCACGTTATAGATGATCGCGTCGTTGCACTCGGTTGCATCGTCGCGTGGATAGAACCACCAAATCTCGCCCCAACGGGGGACCTTGCTTGCCCAAACTTTTTGCCTTTGAGCTAAGTTAATGTGATCAAAGAAGTGGTTTTGGTTAATGCCGTTTGGAATTTCTTGAACAACACCTTGGTATGCCAAGAAGCGGTCCACGCCAATCCAGTAGTAAATGCCGTCGTACTCGATCACGCTCTGAGAGGACATGATGGAGCTTTGGCTGCTGATCAGGTCATAGCTCCAGTACAGCGTACTTCCGCTGGCCGTGGTGGGAGAGAAGCTGACGCGAATCAGCGCATCCAATGCCCAGAACAGCCCAGCAGGAGATGCCGTACCGCCGCGCAGCGGAAGGCCCTTGACGATCTTACCGGTTGACACGTTGTTGGAGTTTGACGTGGCCGAGACCCAGTCTTGGAAGTTACCGGCGCCGCAGTTCTGGATCAATCCATTGTTGCCGTACACGAACAGGTACGGGTGGATCATCACGCAACCGCCCGAGACCGAGATGTTGTTGTCGAACGTGACCGTCACGGTGCCGGTTGTCATGGACGCGGAGGCCGTCACCGTGGTCGTGGCGCCACCGGCAAACGACACCAAGTTAGTGACTCCGCCGACGGTCTGCGATACGCTGATGGTGTAGGTGCCAACGCCGCCGGTTCCGGTGCCCAAGGCGGTAATAGTTGTTCCGGCCGTGACGCCGCTGCCAGTAATCGTCTGGCCCACGGCCAAGGAGCCAACAGAGATTGACGTAACCGTCAGGGTTGTTCCGGACATGTAGCCCAAAATGCTTGCGCTCACAACAACTGACACCGAGCTTACGGTCGTGCCAGCAGTGATGCCGGTGCCGCTCATGCTCTGACCAGCACCGATCAATGCGTTGTTTCCGTTGATGATGGCCGTGACGCCGTTCAAGTATGCAGTGGCCGTGAATACGCCAACCTTGGACATTGAAAGGCTGCCGCTGGAGCCGGGGAATGAGCCATACAGGACCGGCGTGTTAACCGTGGAGTCAATAGCGGTAAGGTTCTGCCCGGGGTGGGCAACCAAGTTGTTGTTGGCTCCGCCAGTGGAGTCATATCCAATGTCAAACTGCCATAGGTTGCTAGTGCTTGCAGTGAAGTTGCTCAGGCTGTAACGATAGGGACCAGCTCCGACACCGTCATCATTGTCAGTAATCCACTGCTCTAATCCATTGGCATTTCCTGAAACAACATAGTTCAGGCCCCCAGTGGATGTCATCTGCATACCGCGAGAGATGCCAGTGGCGTTCAAAAAAATTCCCTTGTATCCACCTATTTTTCTTGGCCGTCCGCGCTGAAACCGGACCCACTGGCCGTCCACGCACATTGGCGAGTCGAACTGAGTACCATCCCGCTGTATACCAGCGGGAAAGTTCATCGATATGACTTTTTGTGTCAAAACGTGCCCCCGGAGATTCCCAGAGGAATAGTCAATCCGGGATATGTGCCACCAGATGGCGCCAAGGTCATGCCGATGGTGCCATTCACCGCAAAGCCGATCGTGTTACTGGTTGGAAGATAGAAACCCGTACTGGAGTTGCCTGCAAAGTTAATTGAAGGAGCTGTAACAGAGCCGACGTTTGCCGTAAACGTACCGGACGATGCTGTATTGCTGGTAGTACTAAAGACGTTTGTTCCGTCACAAATTACAAACGCAGTTTGACCTGAATTTACAGTTATGGTTGTTCCAACGCTGGCCGTTTTAAACGTCAATGTGTATGCACCAGTTGTGACGTTTTGTAAGGAGTAAAGCTGAACTGTAGAAGGCAAAATCACGCTGGTGTTTTGGCTTAGAACACCCGTGTACTCTTGAATTGTGTTAGAGCCCTCTGCGGACGTCAATGTGATCGTGGCTCCAGCACCTGTAACGCTTTTCACTAATTGGGTGTAGGCAAAGGCATTAGATCGACCATAGGCGTAGGTGTTGTACCCAGTAGCTCCATTGGAGACAATTACCAAAGACTCGGTCAACTGCAATTGCTGCGTAGCGTTTCCATCAATTGTGTCAGTTCCGGAAGGCGTCAGCGTCAGGATGCCGGTTCCATTGTTGCGGATGATTGCAAACCAGTTGTTGCCTACCGTCGAAGAAGATGGGAAGGTTATGGTGCCAACCCCGCTGGACCAGACAAGAAAAGAAGCCCTGTTTGCAGCGCTAAGGGTTGTGCTTGAATAAACATTGTTGACGGAATACGCCTGATTCAAGGTCAGGCCAATTGGCGTCAATCCATAGCCTGCAAGTGCACTAGCGTTGGCAGAAGATGTGCCAGCCCCGAACACCACGCTGGCCCATGTGCCATTGGTTGTGGTGTTGTCGGTCAGAAAAATGAACTGAGCAATACCGGAAGCGACAGCAATAATAGTATTGCCAGAGTTGTCCGTGACCGTGAAGGTGTTTGAACCCACATTGCGAACCAGTACAGACTGTCCAGTAGAGACCTGAGCAGCAGGAGGCAGCTCAAGAAGCAAGCCAGTAGTAGTAGCAGTGCAATCAATAATGCTGCTTGCAGGAGTACTGTTGTTACCGTTAATAGGCCATTGAAGGGCCGTGTTGGCACTGATCGAGATGGATTCATAGCTGACGGACGATGGCGAGATCGTCTGGCCGGTAAATGGATTGACGTAGCTGGTCATAATTAAGAGTCCTGTGCAATGGCTGCGCGATCTCCAAGCCGCAGCGTGTCTTCAGTCTTGAGTGCGGTCATGGCTTCTGTAAATAGCTGAGCCCAGACGGTCAGCCTGCTGTCATCCTTCAGGAACGGAGCCGTCTGCTTCAGGGTGCCAAACAGCATAGCGTTCGGGGCATTCTGGGTGAGCCAGTTGGTCTGATTCGACGACGACAGCGGCTCAAGCCGGGTGTAGCACAAGGCCTCAAAGGCAAACGCGCTGCTGGGTGTTGGCGCCACGAACCAGTGGTCGTAGTCGTAATCGGCGTAGTACAAGGGCGTGCCGGTGGCAGTGACGTCAGGCGCGTAGGTGTTCAGGTACTCCAACTTGCGCAAGAACATGGGCTGCTTGGCGCCACTTGCGGCCAGTGTCATGGACACCGTCTTGCGCCAGCGGGCAGGCTTGGCGATGATGGGGTTGCCGATGTTCATGGTGCCGTCGGCAACGATCATCTGGCCCAAGGTCTTGATCTCTTGGGCTATCTCGAACTCGGCCATGGTAATGGCCGTGGGGATGAAGTTAACTACCGCCGTGTCGCTACGCTCCAAATATTGGAGGACCAAGCTTGTAAGGCTGTCGTAAGTCAGGACGTAGGACGGTGTTGTCATGGGGTAGCCTTAAACATTTCTTTCAAAGTGCGGACAATCCACCAACGATTTGAAGTTGCCGCCCCAGCGATTTTTGGGGTACAAGCTCTCCCAATATGCGCCTATGGGGGCCAAAATCCCCTTGTCCCAGATTATCTTCCCATCCTTGAAGAAATTCAAGTCAATGGCGCAGCGTTTTAGGTGGATCGAGTCCATGGTTTTGGACCGCCCGGTCTTGAAGTAAATGGCCTGCTGCTCAGGGGTGCGGGCCAGTTCCCCGCCGGTGACCACAAAGCCTTGGTCTGTGGCGTATTGGATCAGCTTGCATATGTCCAGCAAGAACGCCGCTTGCTCTTGGTTCAGGCTCATTTACCACCTCTTATGTCTGCCAGTTTCTCAATGGTTCTGCCGCCAAAGTAGGCACCCATGATGAGCATACCCCAATTGCCGAGCAGGGTGACATAGGACTGGTTGGCGTTCAGGCCGAAGGCTGACATCATGGCGAACAGGAAGTAGCCCATAAAGATGGCTACAAGGCTCAGTGGCCGAATGTTCTTGGAGAGCCAAGAGTCAGAGCCCATGTCCGCCTTCCAGCGGTCAGAGACGTTGTTGTCCTCGTTCTGGGCGGCTGCGGCAAATACTTTGAGGGTGTCCAGCTCCATCTTGGCCTTCTGGATGCCCAACTCGATCAGGCGCTCCTCGTGGTCGTACTGAAGCTGGCGCAGCTTGGCAACATCCTCAGGGGTAGGTGCATCGGGGATTTTGACCCCAAAAGTGTTTTCAACTACTTCTTTGCCCTTGGCCTGAATGGCCGAGGACAGAAGGCCAAGGCCGTTTTCGGCAAGGGTCCCAAGCAGGGACGCGACTATAGGAATCATCAGTGCTTCTCCAACAACATAGTGAGCCACCAGAAGACGAGGCCCAAAACCAAAATAACAATTGCGCCGCCAAGCAGCCAGTTGATAAGCTCGTCAAGTTCTTTCTTCTTAGCCGCAGCATGCTGCTCGGCCAACAGCTCTTCCTTCTTGCGCTTTTGAATCAGGTCATTGCGGGTGATAAGTAGCTGCTGCCAAACATCGGCATGGCCGTTGAGCACCATCCACTGATTCAATTCTTTCTCGGCATCGTCCAACTGCTTTGCTTGCATCACAATTTGAAATGCCTGCGCTGTATCCGACCCCGCAAAGCCAGTCTTTGGCTTAGATGCTGCCCGCTGGACAACATCTTTGGCCTCAAAAAACGCCATCGCCTCATTAGTGATGGCGTGGATGTCCTTCCCCAGCTTGATCGCTGCCTGAACGCCCTTAACAGCCGCTTGAGCAGTGGCGAAGGCCGTTATCGGGTCGATCAAGATTTACCCCTTGTGCATCCAGTGCGTAAAGTAGCCGACTACGGTGGAAACGGCAGAGACAATAACCATTCCGACCCAAAAGCCACCACGGCCCTTGTTTGCAAGGGCCAGCAGCTCTTCCATACCGGCCTCTAGCTTGTCCACCTTTTTGTCAAGGTCTTGGACTTTTTGCCAGAGAGCTCCGTACTTGATTGGGTCGAAATCAGCGTTCACGTCAGTCAAAGCCTCTTAACGTCTTTGCAAGACGAGCCCTCTGGCCGAGCTTGCCGGGTGCCTTGGCAGCTTTATCCAGCTTCTTGGCCGGAATCTTCTTGCCTTCAGGCACATGCAGGGCGGCCTTCAAGGCACCCGGGTGCTTGATGGCTCCGGCGATCCAGTTACGCTGCCCCATTTGGGGTCTCCTCGACTGCCGGTGCAGCCTCAGCAGGAGCTTCAGCAGGCGTCTCTTCGGCAACAATTTCTGCGGGAGCAGCGACGTCGGCCACCTCGTGGGCCATGATCGGGGCAATGTAGGTTGGCTCCGGTGCCGGGGTACCAAGAGGCGCGGGAGGTGGCACAATGGCCGGAATATCCACGTTGTGGCGGACATGAATGAAGTCTAGGAATCGGTGAATCTCGTCAGCGGCCTCAGTCTCAAAAGAGGCGAGTGCGCGGCGCATGTCAAATAGGATTTCCATGATTACTCCTTAGTGGTTAGGGAACTGAGGGCCAAGTGACTTCCCAAGGGAAGCCAGATTGTAGGGGGATGTCACGCAAAGCCTGACGGTAAGCGGCCCATAGGGCGCTATTGATCGGGGCGTCAGTCAATTGTGTCCAGTCGGTCTCTGCCAGCTTTGCGGTGCGCTGCGCACGCACGGATTTGGCTTGCTCTGCATCCTTGGCTTTCATGGCATCGGCGTCCATGTCGGCCACACTGTATTTGGTGTACCAAACGCCGTCGATCTGCTCTACGCCATCACGGTAGGCCACTTGGTAGCGGGTGGGGCTGGCTTGCGGGCCTTCCAAGACCACATCTACGCCCAAAGCCTCGGTCACCTCTTGGGTCAGCGTGTCGTAGGACGGGCCATTGTTGGCTTGCAGGTAGGAACGGAACTCGTTCTCATACATCACTGCGCCGGTTTCTCTGATTCGGATTTCCATGATGTGTCCTTATGCTATTGCGAGGAAAATGTAAGTGCCACCGTTTGCGTTGATTCCCGCAGGTGCTGCTGCTTGGATTGTGAAGCCTGTGCTGGACGTGAAGACGTAATCAGCGTTCACTTGAGCAGCAAGGCTGTTCATAAACAAATATGGGTCTGTCCCACTGACCATGCCACGGGCTGTGTCGTAGACATACCAATCACCAGTTGAATCTGTCCGTTTAATCATCACAAACCTAGCGCCGCTTGTAAAGCCGCAATTGATGACTTGCGATGCGCCTGTTCCTGTATAGGAGCCTACTTTGGAAACACCTGCAAGAGTGGCGAAAAGATAATAAACTTCGCCGGAGTTCAAAGCAGAATAAAATTGTGTACTAGTTGGATTATTTGTACCACTTCCCCAAACAGTATCAGAACCGGCTGCATTAGTTAAATTTAAATAAAGTGATTTATTCCAACCAATTAAACTTGCACCCACGCACCAATTTTGTGAAGTAGTTCTACTTTTACCTATAATTAATTCTGGAACTGCACCTAAGTTATGATTTCTATAAGTACCACCTAGCCCTGCTGCCGAGCAAACTTCATCAAAGAAACCGGGGGCGCGGGCAAACAACCAATTTGCATAATTGGTCGTGCTTGAATTGGTATCATTACCAGTTCCAATTTTTAAAGCAACATTACTATCAAACGCATTTGTTTGAAAAGCATTGGTTGCGGTAAATTCCGCAAAAGTTGCACGAGTTTCAAGCGATGCGGAAGTTCCTCTTAATCTATCAGTCGTTAAAAACTTGTCATATGTAGCGCCGGTAGACTCACCAATAAAAGATAAATCTACGGGAAAATTTGCTGTAACAAGCGCGTTAGCGGATGTGCCTGCTCTAGAGACAGGACTAAACACACTTGTGCCCAATGTAGGAGTCCTCATCGGCCCACGGCGTATTGCTATGTAGATAAAGGTTTGGCTCACATTAAGCTGGCCTGTCCCAGCAAAGCCGGTTGCTGTTGGGTATGCGACCCCAGTCGCTCCTTCAGCGGAACTTAAATTTGCGTATAAAACATTGTCTACGCCAGTAGTTATAAATCCACGCATGGAATCAACCATATACCAAGGGCCGGTGGTGCTGGATGCTTTAATCATAACCCACTGCGGCTCGTATCCTAAAGTAACAGAAAATGTACTTGACCCATCAGTAGTAAACGACCCACACGAAATCACATTGTCCGTACCCGTCAGGCCAAAGCCTCCTGCGTTGTGGGCCCACAAATAAGCAACATAAGTTGCACCGCTAATGTTTGTTCCGCTAGATGAGCTATTTCCGCCACCAAAAACATAAGGCAACATTGCAGTAGAACTTAAATAACCTAATCCAACAAAATTTACTGGCCCTGTTGCGGCATTAGTACTATTGAAACCAAATGGTGTAGTTGCGTTTTGAAGACAATAATATTGACCGCTGTTATCTCTAGCTATAACAACCCAATCGCCAGTTGAATCTGTACGTTTAATTGCAATAAAGCCGGGTACTGATGCCAAAGAATGACTAATTGTTTGTGAACTAGCACCTGTTCCCGTATACGTTACAACATCAAAAAACTTTGGTTGCTTAACAAAAGACCAAGATGCGTAATTGCTTCCAGAGTCATTTGTTCCGTAACCCGATATACCCAATGTAAAACCGTTGGTGTTAAAAGTTGTAATGTCGTAATTGACTGGAACGCCTATTTGAGCATCTGTTGTATCTGAGTGCAAGACGTATGCACGAGTTCTAGTAGTATCAAATAAATTATGATCTTGTGCTCCGGTGCGATTTTTAATCCAAACCAAACCACCTTTTGCAACCACGCCAGTGGTAGCTACGAATGGGCCAAAGGTGGTGGTTTGCGGAGCTACATAACCACCACCAGTAGTGTAGGACATTCCATAACCATTAAGACTATTGTCTACAAGTGGCGCTGTTCCCTGAAAGATTAAAAGTGATGTATTGGTAACCGCTGTTAAAGCAGATGTTGGCACCGTAATAGTAGTTGAAGATGGGTTGTAAACTGCCGATCCTTTAACAAGACGAATGTTGGACATTGCACCGGTAAAATAAGCCCCCGGAACACCTTGACCATCACTAGTAAAATTGCAATTAACTGCACGGCTGTAATCAAATGAGTTGGTGTACGAATTAACCCTAGTTCCATCAATCCATACGGCATTAGATGAACCAGAACGCGCCCATGCAACATGATGCCAAGCACCTAAAGAAGGTGCAGAAGCCGAAGTAGAAAGCAAAGTGTTATAAGTAGATGTTGTGATTTTTCCATTAACATCTAAACGTAATCCCCATGCGCTATCCCCATCTGCCGCCCCAGTCCATTGAGTAACAAGTGCTGCGCCATAAGTAGCACTAACGCTTGCTGTTAAATAGAAAAAACACTCTACTGTAAAATCGCCTGTTCCAAATTGCGATGGCAATGTACTAACGCAGTAAATACGGCATGCTGTTGTTGCAAGACCACCGCCACTGGTTGCCGTGTTTGACCCAATTGGAAGCCCATTATTGACTTGTACTAACGCGCTATTGCCCGTGTAGAGGTATGTGCTGAACACGTCCTCAATGTACACTTTTGGGCCTGCTTGCGTGAACTCGCCAAACCCCTGAGCCGAGCCAGCGCCTTTGGTTTTAATTACTGGCATGGTTAAGCCTTACTTGAACTGGGTTTGTGAGGCCAAGACAGTGTAAGTGGCACTGGCTGTTTTGATGATGGTGTAGACGTAGGAGTCAATACCAGAGGCATTGCCAGACGACCATGCTGTACCGCCTTGGTACTTAGGAGTTACTGCTGTACCGTCAATGTTCACAGCGTTGTTGTAGTACGCCGTAGCACCTTGGGTTACCAAAAACGCCACAGTGACGCTCTGACCAACTGCCATCAAAGTATTAAGGCTGGTGCCAGACGATCCACGAAAGTTGACCGTCCAGTTGGCCGATGCACTTGTCGTGTAGTACAAAACGCTTTGGGTAGTCACGTCGTAGTTGATCGTGCCGGTCGCCGCCGTGGCAGACACTGTTGCCACCTCGCCAGCATTAGCCATTGCCATGGCCAGCACACTGGTCGAGCCAGAGAAGGTTTGCAGGGCCGTGAAGGTGTTTGCAGCGTTGACAACGGGGATATTGGCACCCGCTAAAGTGGTTGCTCCGATTCCACCATTGGCAATTGGAAGTGTGCCAGAAACATCAGCCGTTAAAGAAACTGCACCAAAAGTTGGAGCCCCTGATGCATTTCCATGTAAGACCGTAGTGCTTGTGCCAGCAGCCGTACTAGCCATTGCGGTGGTCGTGGAACTATAAACAACACCATATTGCGTTAATGCGGAAGATTGTCCTGTGCCGCCATTGGTAATTGGCAATGTGCCAGATACATGGGTAGTCAGACCAATCTTGCCATAGCTAGGAGCAACTCCAATGCCACCAGAAATAAGAGCATTGCCGGTAGCTACATCGGACAAAAATGTTGTGGCGCCTGCACCAGATTGGTATGGCAGATCGCCGGTTGTTCCGCCTGCAATGTTGGTTGCAGAAGTTGCGGCAGGAGCATTGACCCAAGAAAACGCTGATCCAGTCCAGCCCAAAACATAACCGGCTGTACTGGGCGCAGTGACAAAGCTCGTGGCTCCAGCGCCGGTTTGGTATAGCAGTTGATTCGCTGAACCACTGGCAATGTTGGTTGCTGTGGTTGCAGTAGTGGCTGACCCCGCCGTTGTCGCTGACCCTGCGGTCGTTGCAGAGCCTACCGACAATGTGCTTTGGGCAACGTACTGAGGGCCAGTGGCGCCAGCCGTCAAAACATAATTGGTGGTACCTAAAGCCAATTTGCTCAAAGCTGTTGAGCCCGATGCATAAAGCAAGTCACCAGTGGTGTATGAAGACTGCCCAGTACCTCCATTTGCCGCAACGAGCGTACCGGCAAAAGTAATGGTGCCTGAGGTAGTAATCGGGCCGCCAGAGGTCGTTAAACCCGTTGTACCACCCGATACCGCCACGCTGGATACAGTGGCCGTGGCTCCAGTATTAGACGCCAACAAAGTCACTACGCCAGAACTGTTCTTAGCGTACAGCTTCATGTCGGCAATGTTCAGCGCCAATTCCCCGTTGACGAGGTTTCCAGACGACGGAACATTGGTGGCTGTACTGCTGTAGTATAAAGATATTGGGGTGTAATTTGAATTCTGCGCCATTGTTTAATCTCCGAATCCCGGATCGGCCACATAGCCGTCCACATAGCCACCGTAAGGATAAGACGGGGTGGTGAGGTCTGTTAAAGGCAGGTCTGGGCGCGGGAAACGCAAATTGATGCGCTCAGTCTGCCTTGCTGGCAGGCGGTATGGATCAAACTGGTCTTTGCAGCCTTGATCGCAGACGCGCAGGCCGGGAAAGTTCGGGTCCGAGCTCATAACGGCCAGCGGTCGCTTCATCTTGCAGCGATCGCAAACTGCAATCGCTATGGTCGACATGCCTTCGGTGTTGAGGAATCTTGGCATGACTTACCTCGTGTAAACGGAAATATTTGGCGCCAGATAGATGGGCGACTTGTCTCGCTCCTCTGCCTCGGCGTCGTTCAAATACTGCATTGCCATCTTTTCAAGATACGCAATGCGCTCCAAAGGCACTCCGGGCAGTTCCAAAGCCATGCGGTGCGACAAGTTCATCAAAACAGCCTCGTACCAGCGCTGAGGTATCTCCAACTGCCCAGAAAGGGCGCCGACGTCCTGAATTTGGCGCGAATACCAGACGGTCATCTGCACAAAATAGGTGGAAGGCACCGGCCAGAGGTACAAAGTTGGAAGCGGGATGGTCCGGTCAAACCAGAACTGAAACGGCTGGTTGGCCGTAAAGTTCTTGTTCGGCAAATTGGTGTAGTCGTCACGGTTCAGGCGCGACATCTGAATTTCGCGGCTGTTATTGCCTAAATACCACTCGCGGATCGCCAAAGTAGTGTTTCCAAAGGCCTGAATGCGGTAATACTGGACGTTAGCGCCCGGGTCGATGTCCTGCCATATCCACTGGCTGTCGGTCACTGTAACGGCCGTGGCGGTGTACAGTGTGGTCCAGTTGACTCCATCGGAAGACGACTGGTAGTAGTAGCTCCAAGTGGCCGATCCGCCGCCCGAAACGTAAGGCATCAGGCCAATTGAGCCGATGTATTGGGGATTTGAGGAACCGTAATTGACGACAATGTTGCCGTTCGCAGATCCCTGCTGGCAATAGGTCGTGATGTCGTTGTCAGCCACATTGGAGACGACTCCACCGGCCGAGGTGGTATAGGTGCCGGTAGGCTGGTTCATCGTCCTGTAGAGGACATTTAACGCGTCTATGGACCCGGCAGGCAGGGAATAGATGTACTGGTTGGCGTTCAGGCCAATAACGGTCTTGTTGATAGCCCAGTAGTTGATGCCGAGGTTGGCAAGGTTGGAAAGCAGGATGAAAAGCGACTCTTTGGCCGAGGCAACCTGCTCAGAAGTCAACTCCTCGGCCAGCTTGCCACAGCGACGAGCGCCATGGTCGATAAGCTGCTGTACCGTGATAACTGTCTGACCAACGGTCCCAGAGTAAGCCATTCGAGTTCCTTTACCAGCCGGGGCAGGCCCAGCGCTTTAATGACGCCTTCGCACGAGGTGCATCACCCTTGGAGTGCTCCACAACGCCGCTCATGCGGGCACAAAACGAGTCTTTGCGTGACCCGCCCTGTGGCTGTGGTGCCTTCAGGTGCGATCCAGTCTCCCGATTGTACTTGGCGCGACCCTTGGCTGTCAGCCCAGCACCGGCCTTTGTGGACAACTTTTCGCCCCGGCCAACGGCCAAAGAGACGCCACCGTTCTTCATCTTGGCCGTCTTGGCAGACTCTTTGAACGCCTCAGCGGTCGGCGCACCCTTGGAGCCCGGCTTGCGCATCTTTTCACCGGACCCGTGGGCTATGCGCTCCTGCTTGGCGTGGATGTTGGCGTACAGGCCACCTTCCTTCATCTTGTCGGCCTTGACAAACTCCTTGCCGACAGACTGCGGAACGCCACCAAAGCCGCCCTTGGTGTGGGCGGCCGCTTCCATTAGACGGTGTTGGGCGGGTGACTTGCTTGGCATATTAGGCCTGCGCTTCTTTCCACGACAGACGGGCATACACGTCGGTTGCGGTGGCCGCAAGGGGCGTCACGCAAACGTACAGGATGTCTGGGCCGTCAGGGTAGAAATTGGCTTGGCTGGTGGGCACCGAGGTGGTGGAGCCGCCGCCCAAGATCGAGTTGCCCAAGTCACGCACCTGAGCCAAGTCCAAAGTGGTCTGGCCGTTGGTGTTGGTGAAAGCTGCTGCAACCGACTCGCCGCCCGTGATACCAATCGAGTTGGTGGTGTTGGCCGCTACTTGCGCCAAGGACGATGTGATGGCGTTGGTGCCCGTGGTCACTGGAGACACGAACGTGCCGCTGAATGCGCCGCTGGCGTAGCCATTGAGCACCAAGTTCACCAGCAGCGGTCCGCTGGCGTAGATACCAAGCTCCACGAACTGCAATTGCATGCGGTTGATAGTTTCCTTGATGCCCAGCAGACCGGTTGTGCCGTTGTCCACAGCAGGGGCGATCCGGATCGCCAGCACAGGGGTCAACTGCGTGGTGCTGGTCGTGGTCGTCAGCTTAGTGGTGCCATAGTTGAAGATCAGCGACTTATCGTCGTCGAAGCGGCCGTCCATGATCGTCGACGAGCCCCAGTGGGACAGCGAAGCGGCAGAGTCGGGGGACGAGTACTCGACGGCAATCGGCGCCGTGGCAGAGTAGGTGAAGGTTGTGGCAGCGGAGCCTCCGGTGGCGCCACGAGTCAATCCGGTCAGGCTGG
This sequence comes from Burkholderiaceae bacterium, assembly GCA_036834985.1. Taxonomy (GTDB): domain Bacteria; phylum Pseudomonadota; class Gammaproteobacteria; order Burkholderiales; family Burkholderiaceae_B; genus DAITMV01. The sequence continues at coordinate 14,112 of DAITMV010000041.1, forward strand.
TGGCAGTCAGGCCGGTATAGCTGATGTACTCCACGGCGCCTCCAGAGGCCGCTGCGGTCACCCGCACGGAGCCGGTAGGTGCAAACCCAGACGTGTCATTAACCGACATGGATGTCGTGTTGCCAGACAGCAAGTCAGCCGTCAGGTATGTCACTGCGTTCTGCTGGTTCGACTCGTAGTGAGCAGCCATGTTTCCAGAGCGCATGTAGGCTTCGGTCTGGATGTTGTTGTTCTGCTGTGTGTACACATAGATGATCGCGCCACCAGTGGTACGGAAACCCCAGCGGATCACGCCAGCGCCGTACCACGAGTAGTCGATGTAGAACATCTGCATCTTGGTCAGATCGAGGTTGTAACCCGACGGGCCAGTGCCATTGCAAGGATCAAACCAAGCCGACTGAGGTACACGCACGTCGATTGTCTTGGACACGATGTAGCCTGCATTGGGGGCGTTGGTCGTGTTCAGCGTGGCGCCACGGTACTCTGGGGAGATGTACATGGACGTGTTGCTGGCAATATTGACCACCTTGTAGGACTGACCACGGATCACGATGTAGTCGCCCGGCTTCAGTTGCGAGGCAAACTGGGTGCCGGTACCGGTGACTAGGCCAGAACCTTGGGTCACGGCCACGGTGCCATTGATCTGAGTTGTGCTGCTGCGCCACACTGCGTACAGGGTTTGGCCGTCAAACTCGAAGAACATGCCGTTCTGCTGGTCAAAGAAGCCGATTCGATTGCTAGAGCCGTACCAGCTAAATGGCGAAACCTTGATCTGGATGCCGGTAGCCGTGGTCGCAGAAGGCGCCGTAGTGGCCGTATAGGTCAATGTATTGGCAGTTGGCACGGTAGCCACGGTGTAAGTGCCGTTGTAGCCTGTTTCATTGACGCCTGAGACCACAATCACGGTGCCAACGGCCAAATTGTGGGCGTAGCGGGTGGTCACGGTGATCGTAGCGCCTACTGAGGTGCTGCTGGCCGTCAAAGAGGTCGTGAAAATGGCTGGTTTCAGGCACGTTCCGGTCGAAAACTGGATGCCCTTGCCCGACTGATACCGGAAATAACGACGGGTCTGGCGAATCAGTTGCTGGTTTGGTACCACAGCGCCCGCCGTGAAGGCCACGCCGCCGTCGAACGGACGGGATTCCACATAACCAGCAGGCCGGGCATACAAATTAACGTTTCCAGCCGAGTTTGTTGGCGATCCAGAGGCACCAGAGGTGGTGTAGGTGAACGAGGTGGACGTGGGCACCGTGGTGACCACAAAAGCGCCCATAACGTTCACAGGAGAGCCTCCAAGGCCCACGACGTAGATGTAGCTGCCTGCGCTCAGGCCGTGCGGCGTAGCGGTGGTTACGGTGATCGTAGTGGCGCTGGTGACAGTGAATGCATTGGAGCCAAGGTTGATACCGCAGTTCGAGTAGAAATAGCCCGAGTAGGCATAGGTATAGCCGGGGTTGTACTGGTTGCCGCTGGCTACAACGCCCGCCGTGGTCACAGTGACGCTGACGCCAGCGCTCACTGCTGTGGCATACCACCATCCATTGGCATTGGCGTCAACTGCGTTTTGAATATAAATGGGCGTACCAACAGAAATTCCAGTGGTGCTGGTTAGGTAGACCACTAAAGTCGTAGTGCCAGCGCCTTGGATGCCTTTGACGCTGGACGAATTGTCGATTGCCAAAGGCGACTGGGGGATGTAGTACACGCTCTGACGGTTTTGCTGGAGCGAAATGCTTTCCCACTTGGTCGGCTGGGTGCCGTACTCAAAGTCGGTGTCGATCAAAGCCTGCGGAGACGAGACGCGCAGCTTGTCCACCGGGTCATAGGCTCCAGAACGCTGAGAAGTCTGCGTGCGCAGTTGGCTCTCTGTGTTGGAAGACGAGTTGGTGTAAACGACTTGAATGCCCATGATTTTTCCTTACGGTGTTACGTTGGTTGCAACATTATTTTGAATCAAAATTCCTTCGATGATCACACCGACAGGGGAAGTTGACGTGCCGGTCTGAACTTGCCACTGAATATCAGTTTTTTCAGTGTAAGGGAAGGGAATAACACGCCGTGCATTGTAATTGCCGATGAACGGCACTTGCAGAACCAAATAGGTGGTTCCGTTGACGTTATCGGTAGCAGAGACACGATAGCTGGCATAGTTATTGCCACCTCCGGGCTCGTTGGCGTATGCGTCCACACGGCAAAGGAAAAAGGTATATCCAGCCGGGACGGTATAAACAGCAGCTTGGCTCTTGCCAACACCTGCATTAATTTGGCCGTAAAAAGCAGTTTTTGCGGCGTTTCCGACAATTATGTTGCCAACAGGGTTGGCATAAGTAGCATCAGTGGCAATCAATCCATTGATGCGGTAGAAAGACTTTGTGGTCAGCACGCCAGTAATGCCATTGTCCAAAATTACCACTTCGGTAATTTGATTAAAGTCTGAGTCAAGGCCGGTAATGACTATCCGACAGTTTATGTCAGAGGCCGATGAGCTGTAGACCAACATGGTCGAAGCTACAGGGGGAAAGTTGTAGGCCTGAACTCGTTCCCAGACTGCATACGGGCCAGCAGTGCTTACCGCAGCCTGATAGCCAAAAATATTGACAGGGCTGTGCCCATAGACTTGTCCACGGGCAACTTGAAGCTCGAAAGGCTCGTACGCGCCTGCTCGAGTGATCGATGAAACTGATGCGGTCACAATTTATCCTCTCAAAAAGCAGGGGCCGAGGCCCCTGCTATTTTCAGCACTTGACTGAACCGCCGCGCTTGTTGCCGGGAGATACTGTCACCGACTCGCGAGTCTTTGTGACACTCTTGGGGTTTATAAATCCACGACCTGCACCAGCTTCTTTTTTGGAAGCAAACAGATCATTGATCATCCCTTGGGCCTTTTTTGCAAAGCCCATACCCATCGGAGGCTCGTTCACTGCTGCGTCATAGGCGCCCTTGCTCAGGTCTTCTATGTCGCCACCAGTGGACTTGTGCATCACCCTTCCGCCCTTTTTAAAGGTTCCGGAGAGCCGGTCAATAGAGACCGGAGCGGAAGGAGCTTTGCGACCTTCAGGCATTGCTACGGCGCGCCCAGTGTTAACTGCGCCCCCCGTAGCAAAATGCTTTTTTACAGCACCGCCTTTTTTGTAGCCACCGCCGTTGGACTCTTTAACCTCACCAGTGCTGGTGTTGGTCTTGCCGGGAGGAGTGCCGTTAGCTGGGCGGTTTTCCCAGTTAACAGTGCCACCGGAAGCGTACTTCTTCATGGCCTTGCCGCCACGCTTGAAGCCGCCAGCGTTAGCCATGCGCACGCCGCCAGTTCCGCTTGCCGTGTCCAGCTTGTCGCCGTCATGCATCTTGGTGTTTTTGTATTCCGCAGCAACGCTGTCAGAAACAGTGCCGCCGTTAGCGTAGCCGCCCGGGCGAGCAAGCTTTACAACACCAGTAGAGCCGCCTTTTTTCAGGCCTTTCATGGACTCTTGCTTGTCATGCTTGGTGTCCATCTTGGAGCTTTCCCACTCCTTCATGGACATGCCATGCTTCTTGGCAAGCTTCTTGTCCTGAGCCATGTCCTTGGCAGAACCTTCAAACTCTCCGCCCTTTTTCATGGGGCGCATCATTCCACCGGCAGCCGGAGCAGGCATAGGAGCAGCAGCAGCCACAGTACGCGGCATAGGACGGCGTTTAGCCGCCATAGCACGCGCAATGGGCCCCAGAGTGGGGATTGCAGCATCAGGCATAGCACCGCCCATAGCCATGCGGCTCATGGACTTGTGACCATGTTCACCCTTAGAGTGCTTCATGTTCACATGGCCGCCCTTTTTGAGTTTCAGGATGACCGAAGGCTCGGTCGTTTCCATCTTAACCATCGGTTTAAATTCAGCCATGGTGTTCTCCTATTAGGCTTGGGTTACGCCAAGGGCGCCAGTGCGGGTTGCATTGGGTCCGACAGCGATCGCTGGCAACAAGATGCCCATCACGGTGCGAACGATACCGTCCGAGGCCGTAGCGGGGGCGTAGGTGCCGCGAACGTCACCAGTTCCGTTGGTGGCAGTAGCAGTGTCAGCAGCCACGAACGTACCAGCGTCTTGCGCCAGTGTGTTGTTGCTCTTGACGCTTGCAACGTAAGCCACGTTGGTCACGCGAACCGGCAGACCCAGCACATCGCTTGTTCCGATCACAACAGCAGTGGCAGAGCCAGCGATGGTTGCGCTAGAAACTTGATAGAAGGCTTTCTTGCCGGTCACAGCCGTGCCAGCCACGGAAACAGTGATGACTTCGCTCATGGCTTGGCCGTAGTAGTCATAGCCGTTGACGGTAAACGCACGAGCTGTAGTCGAGCAGTTCACTTTGATGGCGCGTGGGATGTCCAACTGGATCACGCTCACGCCGTCTTGGCGGATTACCGACTTGGCCGAGGTTCCAGCAGTCAGGGTCACAGACTGGGCGCCAGTGGCTGTTTGAGAAGCTGCGACGTTGTTGGT
>DAITMV010000042.1:0-18460 GCA_036834985.1 Burkholderiaceae bacterium
TGCAAATACCTGCAGCCACCCGACCACATCGCCCGGCCCGCTGATTGGCCGAGGCTTGGGAAATGCGCTCCACATGCAGTTGTTCAACCTTGTTGCGGTAACTGTACCGCTTGACGCGAGCCAGGCCTGCATCCACCACATAGCGGATCCCTGGCACCGTTAATGAGGTTTCAGCCACGTTGGTGGCCAGTACGATGCGCCGTGCTCCGCCTGTGGAAAATACGCGGTCTTGTTCAGCGGCGGACAGACGTGCAAACAGCGGTAAAATTTCAACATGCGGTGGGTGATGCTTGCGCAACGCCTCGGCCGCCTCGCGAATCTCGCGTTCACCGGGCAAAAACACCAGGATGTCGCCCGACCCTTCACGCGCCAGCTCATCGACCGCATCAACAATCGCAGCGTTTAATTCTGCTTCGTCAATTTCATCATCAGCCTGGGGTACAGCAGGCTTTGCAGCCGGCCCTCCCGGCTTGCCCCCTGGAGTGCCCAAGGTCGCCGCCAGCGCCGCACTGGGACGGCGCGAGCGGTCTTCCAGGGGTCGGTAGCGGATTTCAACCGGGTACAAGCGTCCGGACACCTCAATCACAGGCGCCAGTTGGCCGTCTGCACCCGAAAAGTGACGTGCAAACCGATCGGCATCAATTGTGGCCGAGGTGACGATCAGCTTTAAATCAGGGCGTTTAAGCAGAACCTCTTTTAAATACCCCAGCAAAAAATCGATATTTAAGCTGCGCTCATGCGCTTCATCGATAATCAGCGTGTCGTATGCCTTGAGCAGCGGATCAGTTTGGGTTTCTGCGAGCAAAATGCCGTCAGTCATCAGTTTGATGGAGGTGTGACGGCTGCTCTTGTCCTGAAACCGAATTTTGTAACCCACCACCTCACCAAACGGTGACTCAAGCTCCTGGGCGATTCTTTTGGCCGTGGAGGTGGCGGCCAGCCGTCGTGGCTGGGTGTGTCCGATGGTTTTGGACTGCCCTCGCCCCATATTCAGGCATATTTTGGGAAGCTGCGTCGTTTTACCGGAGCCTGTCTCGCCACATACAATCACCACCTGATGCGCACGCAGGGCATCTTCGATGACTTGTCGTCTTCCTGAGACGGGTAAACTTTCCGGGAAAGAAATATTCAAAACAAAGACACTCGCGCATATTCAACAGTCAGGGTGCACATTATAATCGCGCCAAAGACGGCCATACGCCACCAACGCTCTATTGTTGAAGGAAACACCACGCCATGACGCTGCCCTCGACCAACAGTTTGCCCGCTGCACAAATCCCAGGCGCAGACGTTGCACTCACCCAGCCCTTTGTGGACTGGTTGCGATTGGTCGCGCCGTACATCCATGCCTTCCGTGGCAAAGTGTTTGTCGTCGGATTTGTCGGTGAATTGGTGCAGGCTGGACGCTTAAGCCGCTTGGCGCATGACTTATCACTGCTGCACGCCATGGGCATGAAAATTGTGATGGTCTACGGCTCACGCCCTCAGGTCGAAGAACAATTGGCGTTACGTCAAATCACCGGCGTATTTCATAACGGAATACGAGTCACCGACTCAGCGGCTCTGGAGTGCGCCAAGGAGGCGGCCGGTGAAATCCGCCTGGACATTGAAGCAGCATTCTCGCAAGGCCTTCCCAACACGCCGATGGCGCATGCCGCCGTTCGTGTGGTCAGTGGTAATTTTGTGACCGCGCGCCCCATGGGTATTCTGGACGGTGTGGACCTGCAACACACCGGTTTGGTGCGCAAGGTCGAGGTTGAGTCCATCCGGCAGGCACTGGATGGCAATGCCATGGTGCTGCTCTCGCCGTTGGGCTTCTCGCCCACCGGTGAAGCCTTTAACCTCACCATGGAAGACGTCGCCACCAGTGCCGCCATCGCCCTCAAGGCCGACAAACTGATTTTTGTGACAGAAGTCGATGGTGTGCTCTCAGACGCGGGCGAGCTGATCGAAGAGCTGCAGGCCGATGTGGCGCAAAATATGATCAACTCGGGCACCTTGAGCACCAATGTATCGGATTACCTGGGCTACACCCTCAAGGCCACCGCCAATGGTGTGGCTCGCGGACACATCGTGCCCTACGATCTGGATGGCAGTGTGCTGCTGGAACTGTTCTCCCATGAGGGGGTCGGCACCATGCTGGCGCAAGATAACCTCGAATCGCTGCGCGAGGCCAACTTTGATGATGCAGGCAACATCAAGAGCCTGATCGAACCGCTGGAACAGGAAGGCACACTGGTGCGCCGTGGACGCGACCGCATCGAACGCGACATCGACAAATTCACGGTGTTAGAGCACGACAATATTCTGTGGGGATGCGCGGCACTGTACGCCTACCCAGCCGAACAGGTGGGCGAACTGGCCTGTCTGGTGGTGCATCCATCCTGGCAGAGTTTTGGAGACGGTGAACGCCTGCTAAAACGGATAGAGCAACGCGCACGTGCCGCCGGGCTCAAAAAGCTCTTTGTGCTCACCACCCGCACCTCACACTGGTTTATCAAGCGCGGGTTTCAGATTGGGGATATCAATGCCCTGCCCAAGGATCGTCAGCGGATTTACGACTGGGGGCGCAAGTCTCAGGTGTTGATCAAGACTCTCTGATCAATACCGATTGGACTGGGTGGGTTGAACACGCCCTGCAAAACGCAAACAATTTCTAACAAAAAAGGCCCTGCTGTGACAAGCAGGGCCTTTTTTTGAAACACGGGGAGCCATCAGCACCCGTGATGACAAACGCTACAATTAACGCTGATTCAGCGGTTTGACGGTACGCGCTTCGGCACCCACAAACAACTGACGTGGACGACCAATCTTGTACTCTGGATCGGCGATCATTTCGTTCAACTGGGCAATCCAGCCAGAGGTACGTGCCAGCGCAAATATGGCAGTAAACAGCGGCACAGGAATACCAATAGCCTTTTGAACGATACCTGAGTAGAAGTCAACGTTCGGGTAGAGCTTGCGCTGAACAAAGTAATCGTCTTCCAGGGCGATCTTTTCCAGAGCCATGGCCAACTTGAACATTGGATCGTCTTGCAGACCCAGTTCGTTCAACACCTCGTGGCAGGTTTCACGCATCAATTTGGCGCGTGGATCGTAGTTCTTGTAGACGCGGTGGCCAAAACCCATCAGGCGAACACCTGAGTTTTTGTCTTTCACCTGATCAATAAAGGTGCCGATTTTCTCAACGCCACCATTGGCCTGGATTTCCGACAACATGTTCAGACAGGCTTCGTTGGCACCACCGTGTGCGGGGCCCCACAGGCAGGCAACACCGGCTGCGATCGCTGCAAACGGGTTGGTGCCAGACGATGCGCACAGGCGAACGGTCGATGTGGAGGCGTTTTGCTCGTGGTCTGCATGCAAGATGAAGATACGGTCAATGGCGCGTACCAGCACGTCGTTGCTCTTGTACTCTTCGCACGGTGTTGCAAACATCATGCGCATGAAGTTGGCCGAGTACGACAAGTCGTTGCGTGGATAGATGAATGGCTGGCCCACAGAGTACTTGTATGCCATCGCTACCAAGGTAGGCATCTTGGCGATCAGGCGGATCGCGGAGATTTCACGCTGGTGCTGGTCTTGCAGATTCATTGAGTCGGGATAAAACGCAGACAAAGCGCCCACCAGACCCGTCATCACAGCCATGGGGTGTGCATCACGACGGAAGCCACGCAAGAAAAATTGCATCTGCTCGTTGACCATGGTGTGGCTCGTCACACGCTTGACGAACTCTTCCTTCTGCGACACGTTGGGCAATTCGCCATTGAGCAACAGATAACAGGATTCGAGGTAATCGGCATGCACCGCCAACTGCTCAATCGGGTAACCACGGTACAGCAACTCACCCTTGTCACCGTCGATGTAGGTGATCTTGGAATTGCAGGACGCTGTCGACAAAAAGCCTGGGTCGTAAGTGAACTTGCCGGTTTTGCCGTACAGGGTGCGAATGTCGATGACGTCTGGGCCTACGGTTCCCTTAACGACCGGGAAGTCAACGGAAGGCGAGCCATCGGAAAACGATAGCGTGGCTTTGTTTTCTGTTGTCATGGAAATTTCCTTTTTCAGTGATCTTTTAATAATTAGACGTCACGCAACATTTGGACCACCTTCTGCATGGCCGGGGTGTCCAAATGATCCTCAAGCGGTTTACGGCCCAAAATGATTTCGAGTAAATCGTTGTCGGCTTCCTCAAAGAGCTGCGTCAGCGCCAGTACATCGTCGTCGCTGAGTTCGAGCTCATAACGATCAAAAAAACGCTCAATGACCAAATCGTTTTCCAACAAGCCGCGGCGAGCGCGCCACCGCAACCTTGCGCGCTGTGCTGGGTCAGCCTGATGGTTATGTGTACTCATAGCTTAAACAAAAAGATCGGGTGTTGCACTGCACAACCCCGATCAGATCAAACAAATATGACGCAGGGCTTACACCGCTCTGCGGACCATCAATTCCTTGATCTTACCAATGGCCTTGGTGGGGTTGAGCCCTTTGGGACACACATCCACGCAGTTCATGATGGTATGACAACGGAACAGACGATACGGATCTTCCAGATTGTCCAGACGTTCGCTGGTTTCCTGATCGCGACTATCGGCAATAAAGCGGTAGGCTTGCAGCAGGCCAGCTGGGCCTACAAACTTGTCAGGGTTCCACCAGAACGATGGGCAGCTGGTTGAGCAGCATGCACACAGAATACATTCATACAAACCGTCAAGTTCTTCACGCTCAACTGGAGATTGCAGACGCTCTTTCTCAGGTGGCGGTGTCTCATTGACCAGGTAGGGCTTGATCGAATGATACTGTTTGAAGAACTGGGTCATGTCAACAATCAGGTCACGGATGACAGGCAAACCAGGCAGCGGCTTCAGAACGATGGGTTCTTTCAGATCACGCAGATTGGTAATACAGGCCAGGCCGTTTTTACCGTTGATGTTCATGGCATCGGAACCACACACGCCTTCACGGCAGGAGCGGCGATAGCCCAGTGAATCATCCACATCGCTCTTGATACGCATCAGCGCATCGAGCAACATCTTGTCGGTTGGCTCAAGCTCAACTTCGAGCTTTTGCATCTTTGGCGCTTCGCCGGTGTCGGGATCATAACGATAGATCTCGAAGCGAACAGTGCGTTTACCGCTCATTTAACACCTCTACATCAAAAATTAGAACGTACGCTTTTTAGGCTGGAATGTTTCCACGGTCAGCGGCTTGGTGTTCACGGCCTTGTACTCCAGGCGGTTGCCTTCGGAATACCACAAGGTGTGCTTCATCCAGGTCGCGTCATCACGCTCAGAATAATCGCGGTGGGCGTGGGCGCCACGGCTTTCTTTACGCGCTTCTGCAGAAACCATAGTCGCTTTGGCGGTTTCAACCAGATTATCCAGTTCCAGGGCTTCGACCAAGGCTGTGTTAAATACCTTGGACTTGTCTTTGATATGGATGTTCTTTGATTGCTCGGCCAGTTCGTTGATAACCTTAACGCCTTCGGTCATCAGCTCAGACGTACGGAACACACCACAGTGGAACTGCATCTTGGCACGGATGGCATTTGCAACGTCCTGGGTCTTCTCACCGGACTTACTGTCCATCAGCTTGGCGACGCGCGCCAGTGAACGATCCACTTCCTGCATCGGCAACTCTTTGTGGTTCTTGGCCTTTATGGCTTGAGCCACGATGTGGTTACCAGCCGCCCGACCAAATACCAGCAAATCGAGCAACGAGTTGGTACCTAAGCGGTTTGCACCATGTACCGATACGCAGGCGCATTCGCCAATGGCGTACATACCATTTACGATGTCGTTGGAATTGCCATTTTTAGGGGCAACGACCTGACCGTAGATATTGGTTGGAATACCGCCCATCTGATAGTGGATGGTGGGCACAACCGGGATGGGCTCTTTGATCGGGTCCACGTTGGCAAACTTGATCGCAATTTCGCGAATCGAAGGCAAACGCTTCATGATAGTCTCGGCACCCAGGTGGTCCAGCTTCAGCAGCACGTGATCTTTATTGGGACCACAGCCACGGCCTTCCTTGATTTCCTGGTCCATAGAGCGTGATACGAAGTCACGTGGCGCCAAATCCTTGAGGGTTGGCGCGTAACGCTCCATAAAACGCTCGCCGTTGGAGTTGAGCAAAATACCGCCTTCGCCACGAACACCTTCGGTCACAAGCACACCTGCACCGGCAACGCCAGTGGGGTGGAACTGCCAGAATTCCATGTCTTCCAGTGGCAAGCCGGCACGAGCAGCCATACCCATACCGTCACCGGTATTGATAAACGCGTTGGTTGATGCCGCCCAGATACGACCTGCACCGCCGGTAGCGAATACGGTCACCTTGGCTTCGAGCATCATCACTTCGCCTGTTTCCATTTCAAGCGCTGTGACGCCCACCACGTCGCCGTCGGCATCGCGAATGATGTCAAGCGCCATCCACTCCACAAAGAACTGGGTGCGTGCACGAACGTTGCGCTGATACAGGGTGTGCAACAGGGCGTGACCGGTACGGTCAGCCGCAGCGCAGGCACGCTGAACTGGCTTTTCGCCGAAGTTGGCCGTATGGCCACCAAACGGACGCTGATAAATGGTGCCGTCAGGGTTACGGTCAAAAGGCATGCCGAAGTGTTCAAGCTCGTACACCACTTTCGGTGCTTCGCGGCACATGAACTCGATAGCATCCTGGTCGCCCAGGTAGTCGGACCCCTTGACGGTGTCAAACATATGCCAGTACCAGTTGTCGTCAGACATGTTGCCCAACGATGCACCAATACCGCCCTGCGCCGCCACGGTGTGTGAGCGGGTTGGGAACACTTTGGACAGAACGGCCACGTTCAGGCCGGCTTCTGCCAATTGCAAGGAACAGCGCATGCCTGAACCGCCAGCGCCAACGATGACCGCGTCGAACTTGCGACGTGGCAGAGAAGTCTTCACTGAAGCCACTTCTTAGACCCTCCAAAGAATTTGTGCAGCATAACCGGCAGATCCAACGAGCCACAGCACCGTCAGCACCTGAAGCCCCAAGCGCACGCCAGTGGGCTTAACGTAATCCATCCAGATATCGCGAATACCAATCCATGCGTGATAGCACAGAGACCAAAAGCCGAGCAGCGCCAGGATTTTGCCCACCGGGATGGACACAATCGTGAAGTTGAAAAAGTGAACCCACTTTTCATAGCCCAGATCGGGAGTAACCAGCACGGCAATCGCCAAACCCAACGTGTACACAGCCATGATGACGGCGGTGATACGCTGAATCATCCATTCTTTGAGGCCATAGTGAGCCCCAACCACCAGACGCTTTGAACCAACGTTTGACATTTAAAACACTCCAAACAGTTTCAGACCCAGCACTGCCGTCAACAGCAAGCTGACGACAAAGGAAATCGCCGCACTTTTGTGAGCAGACTCTTTATCAGTACCGATATGCAGATCGAGCACCAAGTAACGGATACCTGCGCAGAAATGGTGCAGGTACGACCACATCAAGCCCAGCAAGACCAACTTGGCCAGTGGATGGGAGACCAGCCCTTTCATTTCTTCGAAGCTGATTTCGGAGGTCAGGCTTCTATCGAACAGGGGTAACAGGATGACAGGAAGCGCCAGGAACAAAAGGGCTCCACTCACTCGATGCAGAATAGAAAGCTGACCTGCCAGCGGCAGACGGTATTTCAAAATCTGAGTGATGTGGATGTTTCTGTAAACCGGACGGTTTTTAGCGGTGGCTGATGACATACGCGGTTCTACCGTTTAAATGTAAAAACTTGCAGGTTTGATTCACGACGCACTGTAGCTGCATCGCACCAAAAAGCCCCATATTTTGACTTAAAACGAGGGGTAATTGTAGGGCAAACCCCCGTTGACGCGATTTTTTTTGAAAAATTCTTCATATACACACGGGTCAGGCAACTGTCAGCTCAATACATTCAGATAATGGAATTGAGTTGTTACATAACATCCACGGCGCACCTCGACCGGTTTGTCTGCATATGTTTTAGAAATCCGCTCAACGTACAAAAGGGGGGAATTCAAATCCACGCCCAATAACTCTGACTGCTCTGGCGAGGCGGCAACCGCCTGAATTTTTTCGGACGCCTGAATCATCTGCACACCAAACTCGGTCTCAAAAAAGCCATACAGGGTGCCCTGCCAAGCGACCAGGCGCTCGCTGGTTAAGCCTTTGAACTGCACGCCGGGCAGCCAGATTTCATCCAGAACCGTGGGCTGCTCGTCAAAAGACAGCACGCGTTTGATAAAAATGACGCTCTCACCCGCTTTGAGTTCGAGCAATTTGGCGATATCGGCCGGGCAACGGGTGCGCTTGCACTCGATCACCCGGCTGGCGGGGTAGCGCTGCTCACCCACATTGGGCACCAGGCGCAGAAAACGGAACTGGGACCGGACCTCATTGAGGGTGGCAACGAACGTGCCCTTACCCTGTCGACGGATGACCAGATTCTCTTGGGAGAGCTCATCAATGGCTTTGCGAACCGTCCCTTGACTGACACCATAGCGCTGCGCCAGATCAACCTCGGACGGGATGATCTCACCGGGCTTCCACTCGCCTTGCTCTAAGCTCTGGACAATCAGGGCCTTGATCTGTTGATATAGGGGACTAAAGGTGGGCGATTGCACGCTGATATGGACGGGTCTGTAGTAATTGACTGCATTTCAGCACATTTAAGCTTTTGGCTCAAGCGTTTTGAGCAAGCTTTTATATCTTATATAAGATAAGTGACATGTAAGAATTCCGAGATATAAATGTAGACACCGATACATTTTCGATGTCCATTTTTTTTGCAATAAATGTACAATTCGAGTCTGTTTTGCTATTTAACCATCAACCGGAGAGATCCATGACAAAACCCGCCATGCGCGTCGCAGTGACCGGCGCCGCCGGCCAAATCGGCTACAGCCTGTTGTTCCGCATCGCCAACGGAGACATGCTGGGCAAAGACCAGCCTGTGATTCTGCAACTGTTGGACATCACCCCTGCTCTGCCCGCTGTTAAAGGTGTGGTCATGGAACTGGAAGACTGCGCATTCCCATTGCTGGCGGGCGTGGTGATCACCGATGATCCTAACGTGGCTTTCAAAGATGTGGACGTTGCCCTGCTGGTTGGCGCACGCCCACGCAGCAAAGGCATGGAGCGTAAAGACCTGCTCGAAGCCAACGGCGCCATCTTTACCGTTCAGGGCAAGGCACTGAACGACAACGCCAAGCGCTCGGTCAAAGTTCTGGTGGTCGGCAACCCTGCCAACACCAACGCCTACATTGCGCAGCAGTCAGCCCCTGATCTGGATCCAAACTGCTTTACCTCCATGCTGCGTCTGGATCACAACCGTGCATTGAGCCAGGTGGCTGCCAAAACCGGCAAGCCAGTTGCAGCCATTGAGAAGCTGGCTGTGTGGGGCAACCACTCTCCAACCATGTACGCAGACTACCGCTTTGCCACCATCGATGGCGCGTCAGTCAAGGACATGATCAACGACCAGGAATGGAACGCCAACACTTTCCTGCCAACGGTAGGCAAGCGCGGTGCGGCCATTATTGAGGCACGCGGCCTGTCGTCGGCTGCATCTGCCGCCAACGCTGCCATCGACCACGTTCGTGACTGGGTTCTGGGCACCAACGGCAAGTGGGTGACCATGGGCATTCCTTCAGATGGCTCCTATGGTATTCCTGAAAAAATGCAATTCGGTTTCCCTGCCACTTGCGCCAATGGCAAGTTCGAAATCGTGAAGGGTCTAGAAATCGACGCGTTCTCACAAGAACGCATCAACATCACCCTCAAGGAACTGGAAGAAGAACGCGCCGGTATCGCTCACCTGTTGGGCTAATACGGACACACCCTTGCAGTGAATAAAGCCGGTCATCATGATCGGCTTTTTTTATGGTGACCCGCAGCCCTGCCATCTGGCTCGCTTTGTCGGTACGCTCCCGGATCCATTGACTACGACGCTGACGCATGCAAACCCTAATTCAAGACGCGACACACGTGTTGTTTGACGAAGCACCCGCTCGCCAGACGATGCCAGCGGTTGACCACTACGCTGGCAATCAGCGCTTTGTGGACAAGGCCCTTGCGCTACGCGGGCAACTGGGGCCCGTGTTTGACATCACCATCGACCTTGAAGACGGCGCAGCCGTGGGCGAGGCGACGCATGCTGCACAGTGGGCAGCCAAAACCCTCGGACAATGGCCCTACCCCATCGACGACTTTGCCGGAGTGGGCGTTCGTATTTTACCCATTCAGTCCAAAGGCAGTATCGAGCAACTGGATGTCCTGCTGGCCCAGCCAATGCCCAGCTTGCGCTACCTCATGATCCCCAAGTTGATGGGCCTCGAAGATGCGCAAGCAGCCCTGTGGGAAATCGAGACCCGATGCCTGCGTAATGGTTGGGAACGTATGCCGCAAGTACATGTGCTGATAGAAACCCATGGCGCATTGGCAGACGTGAACGGAATCGCGGGTTTGCGGGCCATCACCTCCCTGTCGTTCGGGGTGATGGATTTTGTATCCTCGCACTACGGCGCCATCAGCGACGAGGCGATTCGCTCACCCCTGCAATTTGAACACCCGCTGGTACGCCGCGCCAAGATCGAGCTGAGCGCTGCCTGCCATCGTTTTGGCAAAATACCCTCACACAATGTCTGCACTGAATTCAAACAACCCGCACAGGCTTATCTCGATGCCAAACGCGCCAAAGACGAATTCGGCTATTTGCGGATGTGGAGTATTCACCCGAACCAGGTGGCGGACATTCTGCGTGCGTTTGCGCCGAGTGATCACGAACTTCAGATAGCCCTGGAGATTCTTGACAAGGCTCAGCAAAACGCATGGGGGCCCATTGAACACGCAGGCCGACTGCATGACCGGGCCAGTTTCCGTTACTACCTCAATGTCTTGCTAGGTGCCCAACGCACAGGACACCCCCTGGCCCCTCGAGAATAACTCACAGTGAATGCGACGTGACCTCGTGAGTCAAACGCTTGAGGTTCTGTTCATTGGCCGGCTCTACGATGTGTGCCACCGCAGCGGCGACTGCCGGGTCATTGAATAGCTGGTCCCACAGCACCCGTGTACCCGCCGCCTGGGCCTGCAACGTAATGGTTAACGTAAAATGGGGTTGGCACTCGTGCGAGATGACCACCTTGTGATTCGCGTCAATGACCTTAAACTGCGAGACATTCGGGTACGACTTGCCGTCTGGCCCGTGCATCACAAAAACCCACTGCCCACCCGGCGTAAAGTCAAAATGTTCAAAGGTATTGGTAAAGCCATCCGGCCCCCACCAACGGGCGAGTCGCGACGGGTCCGCAATCGCGGCAAATACGGCACTGGGTACGGCGGGAATCTCGCAGGATGTCGAAAATAAAGTCATACGCACTCACAGTGTAAGGACTAATCGGCAATCGTGGGCTCAACCAACAAGGTCAGTAGCTGCAGCGACTCTTGCCATCCCAGATAACACGCTTCGGTTGGAATTTTCTCGGGAATACCCTCTTGCACGATGTCCAGCTCGGTTCCGCAAAACACGGGACGCAAAGTAATGGTGGTAGTCATTTCGCCCGGTAAATTCGGATCATCAAAGGTATCGGTATGGCAAATACGCTCATTAGGAATCAACTCCAGGTATTGCCCGCCAAATGAATGACTCATGCCTGTGGATAAATTGGTAAATGACATTTTATACCCACCACCGATACGCGGATCAATGTGATACACACGTCCCGTAAATCCGTGAGGCGGTAGCCACTTGGTCAGCGCATCCGCATCCAGAAACGCTTTGTAAATTCGCTCAGGAGGCGAGCGTAGTATGCGGTGAAGATGAATGGTACCGGTTGGCATGGCGATCTCCTTAAACATCCCGTGATGGGTGTAGACCTGCTTAAATGCTGACTGCGCTACCCGAATACAGGTAGGTCATTAACTTGGGACCTGCTCGATAACCTTGATCCAGATGATCCATTGTAAAGCCTGCGTTTTCAATCAACACGGGGATCTGTCGGTCCAAGTGACATCCTCCTGCACATAGTTTCCAGCCCGGCGTGATCAGATGCTGCCAACGCGCAACGCCAGCGTCTGGCGCCAAGCCATGCTCAAGAAACAGCAGGCGACCTCCGGGTTTGAGGACCCGGCGAACCTCACCAAGCGCAGCCCCCACATCGGGAATGGTGCACAAGGTAAATGTTGACACGACACAATCAAAACTGCCATCGTCCACGGGAATGCGCTCAGCCGACAGGGGCATCAACTGCACATGAATCCCCGCTGCGTTGGCACGACGCTCGGCTTTAGCGTGCAGCCCCGGGTCTATGCCACAC
Organism: Burkholderiaceae bacterium; assembly: GCA_036834985.1. GTDB lineage: Bacteria > Pseudomonadota > Gammaproteobacteria > Burkholderiales > Burkholderiaceae_B > DAITMV01. Next base: position 12,327 of record DAITMV010000042.1, read on the forward strand.
AAACAGGCCAGTTGCTCCGGCCGGTAGTAAGGAAGATTCCTCCCAGTGCCCATACCGATTTCGAGCACCCTCCCGCTAGCCTGCGCTATGAGCGCCTTGCGACCTTGCTCAAAGGTCGACAGGCCGCACACACAATCGATGGCATGCGGCAATAGGTGATGTTCGTAAAAATTGCGAATAGACACGATGATCGGATCCACAGAGAGTCTTGTTAGCCATCATGTGGCGGAGTTGGATATGTGGCAACCGCCGCCTCACCGTCACCCCCGAGTCTGCGCTTTGCTGTCTCGCGGGCTCCTGTTGCAGGCACAAGCTCACCGGCACAAGCAAGCCCTCGGCGTGGCATGTTGCCGTATACGCATTCATAAGCGTTGGCGTTGACCAGATACGTTTCATGCCAAATGCCAACACTGCCATCGGCACCCACCGCCTTGTTGAATGTTGCCCAGGCGTTCAGATGCGGCAGCTGGGGATCACGGGCAAAACGCTCCAACTGCTCAAAAGATCTCCAATACTGCACAAGCCCCGCGCCACGCCCGTATACAAAACGTTCAGCATGCAGCAAGCCCAGATGTTTGTGTTGCATCAGGTGGTCAACCATTGGGCCCATCGCCCGTACGACCGGTAGCCATTTGTTCAGCGCAAGCAGTCGATTGATTCGCATCCCAATCAGAAAAACCACGAAGTCGCCTTCGATCCTCGCTGCATAACGCCCTTTAAAAATCTCGGTCATCGCCGGCCCCTTATTCCCGTACCCATCTCCACACCGTCGATCTGGAAATACCCAGTTGTGTTGCCACCTGCTGCACGTGCCCACCCGTCAAGGCCAAAGCCTGACGGATCAATGCCGGGCGTTCGCTTTTTTTGGCATACATATACACCTGTGCCAATTGACTCAACTCATCCTGCATAGGCCAACCTGCAGTGTCCTGACCATCGAGGCGGGCCATCGGGGAGGCCAACGGCACCAATAAATCCGGAAACCAACTTTGCCATTGCCCAAGGTCAACATCCTGACTCATTAATACGGCAGCACGTTTACAAACATTTTTAAGTTGTCTGATGTTGCCGGGCCAGGGCAAGGTTTGCAGCACCGGTAAGGCGATCCGCAAAAATTCATCAAATCGTGATTTGGACACTCGCACGGGTGTCGTTCTTAAAAAATACCCGGCTAATACTGCGATATCGTCGGGGCGAGCGCGCAATGGTGGAATCTGTATTAGCATTTCGTTCAGGCGGTAATACAAATCCTCACGAAACCGCCCTTGTTCTACCGCTTGCTGCAAATCCACATGGCTTGCTGACAACAGACGAAAGTCTACCTTACGGGCGCTGTTGGCGCCGATGCGGCGTACGTGACTGTCCTCAAGGATACGTAACAAACGGGTCTGGAAGGCCAGCGGCATGTCCCCAATTTCGTCCAGAAATACCGTTCCTCCTTGCGCTGATTCAAACATGCCCGCTCGCCCGCCTTTGAGTGCGCCAGAAAATGCCCCCTCGTCGTATCCAAAGAGCTCGCTTTCGAGCAGGGTTTCGGTCAATGAAGCGCAATTGATGGCAATAAACGGCTTGCCTGCACGAGGGCTGGCCGTATGAATGGATTGGGCCACCAGCTCTTTGCCCACGCCGGTCTCACCTTGGATGAGCACGGAAAAATCAATGGTGCCGCATAACCGTATGGTATTGCGCAAGCTTGCGACGGCCGCGCTGTCTCCCAAAATGTCTTGCTCGGTGTGATAGGTGTAGGTCTGCGAGCTTCGGCGCATCCCACCGGCGGCTTTGGCGCTGACCAGACGTATGGCTTCATCAAACGCATTGACAACACCCTGTCGTGAATAAATAAGGATCGACTCCATACCCATTTCGGCAGCGATTTCATTGACCAGCCCCGGGCCCACCACAACCTGCACCCCCAGTTGAGCCAGTTCTCTAACGGCGCGTCGGGCGTCTTCTGGTGTGCGATACGTGCGGGTATTTAACTTGATGTCAAAAGACCGGGCAAATTGCTCCAACTCCTCAAAAGCAGACTGATAGCTCACCAAGCCCACATGGGGTGATGTCTTGCGGGCAACCGCCAGGGCTTGCATGACATCAAACCCGTCCGTGCGAATCAAGACCAGTGGCGCTTCGAGCTGATTGTGCAAAAACGCGCCGTTCGAGCCTGCGGCTACAAACACATCGGCGGTATCTGTGTAATAGCGGTTGCGCGCGTAGGCCAGAGCCTCTTCATAGGCTTTGGGAACCAGCTCAATGCTGGCGGACTCCAGATAATCCTGCGCAATTTCGCGCAGCGTGCCGGCCAGAGCGCTGATGCTGAACACAACAACACGAGGTTTCATAAAACAGCACCCACAAAAATGAAACATCAAGTGAAACAATTTGATGTTTCATTCTAAACACAAATGAAACCAAACACCACTCGCCATTCGCATCCAAGGATCAATAAAAATTGCTACTCGATTGTTTTTAAATGAATATAAAAGCACTCTCAACAACTGGCACAACAGTTGCGCAATATCCCCCATCTACGTGAGGAGAATCAAATGACTCAAGCATCCGCAGGCGCACGTTTTCGCCAAGCCGTTCGTGAAGAACAACCGTTACAAGTGATCGGTGCCATCAACGCCAACCATGCTTTGCTGGCCAAGCGAGCTGGTTTTAAAGCAATTTACCTGTCTGGCGGGGGCGTAGCCGCTGGCTCACTGGGCTTGCCTGATTTGGGCATTTCCGGGTTGGACGACGTGTTGACGGATGTTCGCCGTATCACCGATGTATGCGACACACCCCTGCTCGTGGATGTTGACACCGGCTTTGGCGCGTCGGCATTTAATATTGCGCGCACCACCAAAGCCATGATCAAGGCAGGTGCCGCTGCGATGCACATCGAAGACCAGGTGGGTGCCAAGCGTTGTGGTCACCGTCCCGGCAAAGCAATTGTGACCCAGGCTGAAATGGTTGATCGGATTCGCGCTGCGGCCGATGCCCGTGGCTCGGATGAGTTTGTGATCATGGCCCGCACCGATGCGTTGGCTGTGGAAGGCTTGCAATCAGCGATTGACCGTGCGTGCGCCTGTGTAGAGGCTGGCGCGGACATGATTTTCCCTGAAGCCATTACTGACCTGCAGATGTATGAGCAGTTTGTCAAAGCCGTCAAGGTGCCGGTGCTGGCCAACATCACCGAGTTCGGTTCAACGCCACTGTTTACCACCGAAGAACTCAAAGGTGTGGGTGTCGGCCTGGTGTTGTACCCACTCTCGGCGTTCCGCGCCATGAACAAAGCCGCTCAATCCGTGTACGAGGCGGTGCGCCGCGACGGTACCCAGAAAAATGTGTTGGACCTGATGCAAACCCGCATGGAATTGTATGAAAGCATCGGCTACCACGATTTTGAGCAAAAACTGGACGCCCTGTTTGCCCAGGGCAAAAAGTAAGCCGTCTGGCGAGCCTTGGCACCCCGTTAATTATTGACCTATTTTTTTAGATCCTCATTGCGCAACAGCAATTTGATAGAGATTGGAGAGCACCATGTCTGAACAAGCAACCCCAGGTTTTAAGCCAAAAAAATCAGTCGCCTTGTCTGGCACCGCAGCCGGTAACACCGCCCTGTGCACTGTAGGCCGTACCGGCAATGATTTGCACTACCGTGGTTACGACATTTTGGACGTAGCCGACGCCTGCGAATTTGAAGAAATCGCTCACCTGCTGGTTCACGGTAAACTGCCGACGCAGGCGGAGCTTCGCGCTTACAAAAACAAGCTGAAGGCATTACGCGGCATTCCTGCTGCCGTCAAAACAGCACTGGAGCAATTGCCGCCATCCGCTCACCCCATGGATGTGATGCGTACAGGTGTGTCCGTCTTGGGTTGCGTATCTCCAGAAAAAGACGATCACAACCACCCGGGTGCGCGTGACATCGCCGACAAGCTGATGGCCTCTTTGGGCTCGATGCTGCTCTACTGGTACCACTACAGCCACAACGGCAAGATCATTGACGTGGAAACCGATGACGACTCCATCGGTGGCCATTTCCTGCATCTGTTGCACGGTCAAACGCCACCAGAATCATGGGTCAAAGCCATGCACACCTCGTTGATTCTGTACGCAGAGCACGAATTCAACGCCTCCACTTTCACTGGCCGTGTGATCGCCGGTACAGGCTCGGACATTCACTCGGCCATCACCGGTGCCATCGGTGCACTGCGCGGCCCCAAGCACGGCGGCGCCAACGAAGTGGCGTTTGAAATTCAAAAACGTTATGACAACCCGAACGAAGCTGAGGCCGATATCCGTGCCCGCGTAGAACGCAAGGAAGTCGTGATTGGTTTTGGTCACCCGGTCTACACCGTCAGCGACCCACGCAATAAAGTGATCAAGGAAGTGGCGCGTAACCTGTCCAAAGAACAAGACAATATGAAAATGTTCGATATCGCCGAGCGCCTTGAATCGGTGATGTGGGACATTAAAAAGATGTTCCCGAACCTTGATTGGTTCAGTGCGGTCAGCTACCACATGATGGGGGTTCCAACCGCCATGTTCACACCGCTGTTCGTGATTGCACGTACATCCGGCTGGTCCGCACACATCATCGAACAACGTATTGATGGCAAGATCATTCGCCCCAGCGCAAACTATGTAGGCCCCGAAGACCTGACCTTCGTTCCGATCGAGAAGCGCTAATATGAACAGCCAATTCCGTAAAAACCTGCCCGGGACCTCGCTCGATTACTTCGACACGCAAGCGGCGGTAGACGCCATCGAAGCGGGCGCCTGGGACAAACTGCCCTACACCTCCAAGGTGCTGGCCGAGCAACTGGTGCGTCGCTGCGACCCGGCCACACTGACTGACTCACTCAAGCAGTTGGTGTACCGCAAACGCGATCTGGATTTCCCCTGGTATCCGGCCCGTGTGGTCTGTCACGACATTCTGGGCCAAACTGCCCTGGTGGATTTGGCCGGTTTGCGTGATGCCATCGCCAAAGAAGGCGGCGACCCGTCCAAGGTCAATCCGGTGGTCCCCACACAATTGATCGTAGACCACTCACTGGCTGTGGAGTGTGGCGGCTTTGACCCCGACGCTTTTCAGAAAAACCGTGATATCGAAGAGCGCCGCAACGAAGACCGTTTCCACTTTATCAACTGGACCAAGACCGCGTTTGAAAACGTAGACGTGATCCCGGCGGGTAACGGCATCATGCACCAGATCAACCTGGAGAAAATGTCTCCGGTGGTGCAAGTGCGTAAGGGTGTCGCCTTCCCCGACACCTGCGTGGGTACCGATAGTCACACCCCGCACGTCGATGCGCTGGGCGTGATCTCCGTTGGTGTCGGCGGTCTTGAAGCTGAAACCGTGATGCTGGGCCGTGCCTCCATGATGCGCCTGCCCGATATCGTCGGTGTTGAATTAACGGGAAAACGCCAACCTGGCATCACCGCCACCGACATTGTGTTGGCGCTGACCGAATACCTGCGTAAAGAGCGCGTAGTGGGTGCCTACATCGAATTTTATGGTGAAGGCGCCAACAGCCTGACCATTGGCGATCGGGCCACGATCTCCAACATGACACCAGAATACGGCGCCACAGCGGCCATGTTCTACATCGACCAGCAAACGATTGATTATCTGAAGCTGACCGGTCGTGAAGATGAGCAAGTCAAACTGGTGGAGCACTACGCAAAAACCACCGGTCTGTGGGCTGACAAAATGGTCAAGGCCGAGTATGAACGCGTACTGCGTTTTGACTTGAGCACCGTCGGCCGCAATATGGCGGGCCCGTCCAACCCACACGCTCGCGTGGCCACCGCAGATCTGGCAGCCAAAGGCATCGCCGGCAACCTGCAAGCCGCCCAGCAGCAAGAAGCAGACGGCTTGATGCCCGATGGCGCCGTCATTATTGCGGCGATCACCAGTTGCACCAACACCTCCAACCCGCGCAACGTCGTAGCGGCTGGCTTGTTAGCCCGCAAGGCCAATGAACTGGGCCTGCTGCGCAAACCGTGGGTCAAGTCTTCCTTTGCGCCTGGTTCCAAAGTGGCCGAGCTGTACCTCAAGGAAGCAGGCCTGCTGGCCGATCTGGAAAAGCTGGGCTTTGGGATTGTGGCCTTTGCCTGCACCACCTGTAACGGCCTGAGCGGCG
>DAITMV010000043.1:0-18440 GCA_036834985.1 Burkholderiaceae bacterium
GGTGCTCAGCATCGCGCTGGCCCTGCCTTGGTCGCTGTTTCAAGGCATGACGGCACTGGTCCCTTCGATGGACCGGTGGGTCGGCGACCCCGAGGTGAGTATTTTCTTTAAGACCGGCGCGCCCGCGCAACAAGCCGAACAAGTGGCCGCCCAACTCAAACGTGAATTTGCCGTCAGCGACACGCGACTGATCACGCCGGATCAAGCGGCGCAAACCATGAAGGCGCAAAGCCAAAGTCCAGAGCTGATTGACGCACTCCCCTCCAACCCGCTGCCCTACACGGTGGTTGTCACATTGCGTATCAAGGGTGATGAGACCGACAGCAACATCGATGAACTGGTCAATGCCTGGAAGAAATTCCCCGGTGTCGAACATGTGCAATATGACGCCCAATGGGTCAAACGGCTGCAATCGGTTCTGGTGAGCGTGCGAACCATTTCGCTGGCCCTGGCCGCGGTGGTGGGCATGATGGTGGTGATCGTGACCTTTAATACGGTGCGCCTGCAATTGGTGTCACAAAAGCAGGAGCTGACCGTGCTCAAAGCGCTCGGCGCTACCGATACCGAGGTGGGTCGTCCCACCCTGTGGTGGGCCATGAGCCTGGCGATCATCGCGTTTGCACTGGCCTATTGTGGTGTATTTGCTGCAATGCAGGCGACCGATACCGCCGTCGGGGTGTGGATTCGGCAGTTTGATTCAGACTTTGCATTTGACCAACCCGACCTGTTGACCACACTGGCATTGGCGGCCTGCTGGGCTGCGCTGGTCATGATCGGCGCCTGGGCATCGGTGCGCAAGACGATTTGGTCCATCCGTTGACGCATTAGAATAGAGACTATCGTCTACACTACATAGTGTAATTATTACATTGCACGATGTTAAGGTTGCGGTATTATCAATCCTGACTCCGGCTTAATCGGCCGGAGGGACACGCACCATGACATCCACTGCTCTGACCAAAACGTTGGCGGTGACCCTGCTGGCAACAACATCCTCCCTGCATGCAGCGGTTGCTGCCAATACCAATCCAGGTTCTGATGCCGCCAAAACCATCTGCGTATACGATGTGGGCGGCAATTTTGGCCTGAACACCTCACTGCTTAAAGATTACCAACTGTTCGCGCTGCAAAACGGCGTAACCGTTAAAACCCGCTCTTACAGCGATGAGCACATGGCTGCTGAAGATTTCAAAACCGGCAGTTGTGATGCGCTGTTGGCCACCGGCATCCGCGTGCGTCAATTCAACCGGTTCACTGGCAGTCTGGACGCGCTGGGTGGCATCAGCACCTTTGAAGAGGCGCGTGTGCTGTCGCAGTTGATTCAGGACAAGCGGTTTGCCAACAAAATGGTTGAAGGCAGCTTCGAGGTCGCAGGCATGTTACCGGTGGGGCCCGCCTACCCGTTTGTCCGCGACCGGTCGATAAACCATGTCCGCAAATTGAGTGGCCGCCGCATTCTGGCACTCGAATTTGACCCCGCCCAGGCCGCCATGATCGAACGGGTTGGTGCCGCTGCCGTGGCCAACGATGGCGTTAACTTTGCAGCGCCCTTCAACAACGGTGCGGTTGACATGATCGCCATGCCGCCGGTGGCCTACAAGCCGTTTGAGCTGTATCGGGGTTTGAAGAAAAACGGTGCGGTCGTCAAATACCCGCTGGCCATGATCAGCTACCAGATGGTGATTCGCAAACAGCGCTTTCCTGAAGACTTTGCTGCCAAGAGCCGTACGTATATGGCCACACAGGCTGATTCAGTGATTGCCTTGGCCAAACGGGCCGAAAGCGATATCCCCAGCAATCAGTGGCTTACCTTGAGCGCGCAAGAAGAGAGTGGTTACGACGAATTGCTGCGCGACGCCCGCAATGACCTTCGCAACGAAGGCATCTACGACCGCACGGCGATTACCCTGCTCAAACGGGTTCGCTGCCAGGTCAACAAAACCCGCGGAGAGTGTTCCTCCTCCGTTGAATAAGTCACGGGGTGCCTTGGCACCCTGGCTGACTTAGCGTGGATACACCTCAATCACGCCAAGCTCCTGATGCGATTTTTCAAGTTCATACTCAAATCGCCCGGTCAGCTTGGCGTTGATCGTGACGGACGCGGGCTGGCCCGCCACGATCGGCGTCATCACGTCATAGCCGTGAATATGCATGGCGTCCTGGCGGTCTGAGGTCACTTCAAACACAATGGTGTCACCTGCCATCGCCTTGAGCACGGCGGGCGTCGTGCTTGCCTTGCCGGCACGAACCACCACCTGCACCGTATGGGTCTGAGCCACCGGATCCGCCTGATGTTGCGAGGTCTGCGCAGGGGGTTGTATGACCCCCACCGAGGCGCTCTGGGGCACCTGCTGCTCGTTATGCTGCGGTTTGAATCCCCACCACAGGGCGCCCAGCAAGACAACCGCGGTAAGCACAAATACAAAGACTCTCATGCCAAGACCTTCTTGTTCCAATAACAGCGCAATCTGATTGTAAGAGAGTGCCATTCTTTTTTGCACCTGTGTTGTAATAAATCGCGGGTATAACCGACAGATGCTCTGTGCCTGCGTTCGCTGGCCGTAACCTCGTTCACTTATTGAAAGAACTCTCATGAAAAAGCTACTGCTCTCCTTGTTTGTATCCCTGTGTGCAACCACTGGCGCTTTTGCAGCCAGCCACACCGGTGCCGCCCCGATGAAGGACGACATGATGAAAAAAGACGAGATGATGAAAAAGGATGACATGAAAAAAGATCATATGATGAAGAAGGACGAGATGAAAAAAGATCACATGATGAAAAAAGAAGAGATGAAAAAAGACGACATGATGAAGAAAGACGACATGAAAAAAGATGACATGATGAAGAAGTAAATCGTCACAGATATCGGCCACAAGCCACTGAGCCCCTCACCAGCCTAAGTTGGTGCGGGGCTTGTCACATACAGGCAACAAAAACGTCATGAGCGCGTCAAGTCACGGCTTTCCAATAGGAAAAAACAACGTGAACTATCATGAACTCGCTAACCGACGACATCACACCGCAGCACAGCTTCCGGGCCATCTGGATCTCCGACGTGCATCTGGGCACACCGGGTTGCCAGGCTGAGAGCCTGCTGGGTTTTCTGCGTCACCACGATGCCGAAGTGCTGTACCTCGTGGGCGACATCATCGATGGCTGGCAACTGCGCAAAAGTTGGTTCTGGCCTCAGGCCCATAACGACGTCGTGCAAAAAATACTGCGCAAGGCGCGCAAGGGAACCCGCGTCGTCTATATCCCCGGCAATCACGATGAAGGTGCCCGCCAGTTTTGCGGCATGTGTTTTGGCGACATCCCCATCATGGACAAAGCCGAACATGTGCTCAAGGACGGCCGTCGGCTATTGATCGTGCACGGCGACGAATACGACAACGTGGTGCGCTATGCCAAGTGGCTGGCGTATCTGGGTGATGCCCTGTACACAATGATTCTCAGCCTGAACCGGACGTTCAACCGTATCCGCGTCAAGCTCGGTTACCCCTACTGGTCCCTGTCCCAGTACCTCAAACACAAAGTAAAAAACGCGGTGAATTTCATGCTCGATTTTGAGCGTGCGCTGCTGCATGAAGCCAAAGCCCTGGGCTATGACGGTGTCGTGTGCGGCCATATTCACCGGGCTGAAATCAAAACCATCGACGGCATGTTGTACTGCAACGACGGGGACTGGGTTGAGAGCCTGACTGCGTTGGTTGAAACCCATCAAGGAGAACTTCAAATTGTCCACTGGCATGAAAATCCTGATCGTAACGGACGCCTGGTCACCCCAAGTCAATGGAGTGGTGCGCACCCTGAACAACACGCGGGAACAGCTGCAGAAGCTGGGGCATGAAGTCGAGTTCATTACACCCCTGCAATTTAAAACCTGGCCTTGCCCCACGTACCCGGATATTCGCCTGGCCTGGCGCCCTTACCAGCGCATGCGGGAATTAATTGAACGCTACGATCCAAATTGCTTACACATTGCGACCGAAGGTCCGCTGGGTTGGGCTGCGCGGCGAGTCGCGTTAGAAACGCAACGCCCGTTCACCACGGCCTATCACACCCGTTTCCCCGAGTACGTCAGGGCGCGGTTCGGGATTCCGCTGGCGTGGACCTACGCCGTGCTGCGTCGTTTTCACGCGCCTTCCCGCGCCGTGATGGCAGCCACACCGTCGGTCATCAGCGACCTCAAACGCTACGGATTTGACCGCGTGGTCACCTGGGGACGCGGTGTCGACTTGAGTCGCTTTGAGCTTGAGCACAAGTCCGATGGCAGCACACCTGTTGAGGCGGCATCGGGCCTGACACAACCGGCAGAGCGCCCGGTGTTTTTGTTTGCAGGACGCGTAGCCGTCGAGAAAAACATCGAGGCCTTTTTGCATCTGGACCTGCCCGGCACCCAATGGGTGGCAGGTGATGGCCCCATGATGCCCAAATTGCGCAGCAAGTATCCACACGTCAAGTGGCTGGGCATGCTGGGGCAGGACGAATTGGCGCGGGTCTATCAACAAGCTGATGTTTTTGTGTTCCCCAGCAAAACAGACACCTTTGGACTGGTGATGCTTGAGGCGATGGCCTGCGGCTTGCCGGTGGCAGCGTACCCAGTCACGGGGCCGATGGATGTGGTGGGACAGTCACGCGGCGCAGCGCTTCACGAAGACTTAAAAGAGGCATGTCTGCGGGCGTTAACCATCCCCCGGGAAGTGGCGCGACAACATGCCGAACGGTTTTCGTGGGCGCATGCCACGGCCCAATTTGTCGGCAATTTGTACGACATCAAACGCCAGCAACCTGTTGCAGCGTCTTTTCAAGGGAATGTTCTTATACACGCAGCATCGCCTGCCCGTTACACTGGAGATTCGTGTTGATTTCCAGAGTCCGTGATTGCAAGCCGAGTTCAAAACAGGTGCACGTGAGGGCCTGAGACAATTTATGCCAGTGTCCGTCGGGCTGATCCCATGGGCACTGGTCACCGGTGTGGCGATGGTCAACACCGGTTTTACCCCGATCCAGGCCATGGGCATGAATGTGCTGGTCTTTGCCGGTGCGGCCCAACTGGGTACCCTGCCACTGATCGCCGCCGGTTTGCCGCTGTGGATTATTGTCCTGACGGCGCTGGCATTGAATCTTCGATTCATTATTTTCAGCGCGGCTATTTCCAAAGGATTCCGAGGCTTTGGCCTGACCTCACGTTGGCTGGCTGGCTATCTGCTGACCGACGGCGTTTTTGCGACCTGTGTAGACAAAATGCTCAAACACAACAACCCGCATTGGCGCATGGGTTATTACTTTGCACCCTGTGTATGGTCTTGGTTGTTGTGGCAGGTTTTTGCCGGGGCAGGCATCGCAGCCGCTGGTGCCATACCGGGCAACTGGTCTTTGGAGTTCATGGCCACAATCGCCTTGTTTGTATTGGTGGTACCGATGACCAAGGCCCGGCCGATGCTCATCGCTGCGCTGTGTGGCGGCGCATGCGCGGTTGGCTTGTCATGGGTGCCGCTGCGCCTGGGGCTGATTGTAGCCATCGTGGTAGGTATAGCCGCAGGCATGCTGGCCGAGCAGTGGCAACACCGCCATGCTCAGGAGCACCGTTGATGGACTATCTGGGTCAACACCTGTTGTTGTGGATGGTTTTTGTTTTAATCGGTTTAGCGACCACCATTCCCCGCGCCAGCTTTATTGTGCTGGGGCATCGTGTCCAGTTGCCGCTGATGGTGTACAAAGCCTTGCGTTACGCACCCGCTGCGGCACTGGCAGCCATTGTGGCGCCTGATATTTTTATCACACAGGGCCAGGTTCACCTGTGGAGCCCCAAACTGCTTGCGATCATGGCGGTGACTGGCATAAGCCTGACCAGCAAAAACCCGTGGTTACCATTTCTGGTGGGCATGGGGGTGCTACTCGGATTACGCAACGGGTTGGGCTGGCTGTAAATGAAACACATCCAGGAGGCGTAAACTGCCCGTGCAAGCATCGGCATACACACGCTCTAACATGGCTTATGAATCCGTATGCTTGGCCTGCCCCACACGCTGCGCCTTATAAATACCGGCATGACCGGAGCATAAATAGCTGACCACACACCCCAGCGCAGCATACAACCCCACCTGACCGCCGAACAGCTCCATCGCCATCAGCGTACAGGCCACCGGCGTGTTGGCAGCACCGGCAAATACAGCGACAAAACCAATTCCGGCCATCAAGCCCAAAGGCATGTGTAACACCGGCGCCAACGCGTTGCCCAAGGTAGCCCCCACATAAAACAGTGGCGTCACCTCGCCCCCCTTGAATCCGAACCCCAAGGACCCAACCGTCATCACCAGTTTGGCCAACCAGTCATACCCTGCCAAGGGATGATCAAAAGCCTCCACGATCACCGGGATACCCAATCCAATATAACGATCGGCCTGCAGCCCCAAGACAACGGCGGCCACCAACACGCCGCCAATCAGCGGACGAAGCGGGGCATACCGCACATGTGTTTTGACCAGCGCGCTTAAGCCATGCGAAGCCCAGGCAAACAATTTACCCACCAGACCAAATGCCATGCCACCCAGCACAACAGCCATCAAGCCCCACGCGGAGAGCGGAGGAATCATGCCAATCGCATAATGGGTGTGGTGTACACCCCACCCCATGCCGACCTGATCAGCCAACACGGCCGCAATCAGGCAAGGCCACAGGGCGTCATATCGCATTCGACCAATCGCCAACACTTCCAGGCCGAACACAGCGCCCGCCAAGGGTGTGCCAAACACCGAGGCAAAGCCGGCACTGATGCCTGCCATCAACAGCAAACGGCGATCGTGAGGCTCCAATTTGAACAGGTGAGTCAGTTGATCAGCCAGGGAGCCACCCATCTGTACGGCGGTACCTTCTCGTCCAACGGAGGCTCCAAACAAATGAGCCGCAACCGTGGCACCAAGCACCATGGGAGCCATTCGCAGTGGAATGATTTGCCGGGGATCGTGAATTTCATCGATCAGCAGGTTATTACCCGCTTCCACCTGTTTGCCAAAATGCAGGTAACACCAGCCCGTCACAAAGCCCGCCACCGGCAACAGCATGATCAAGGCACGGTGATGCTCCCGCGTTTGGGTTGCCCAATCCAGCGCCCATAAAAATGCTGCGGACGCCGATCCGGCCAGCACCGCCACCAAGCTGGCCAGCACCAGCCAGCGAATCATGTAAGAGGCCACCGACAGGGCGCCCGACACTCTGAGGTCCATCCATCCACCCAAATACATCCGTAGGCGCAAGCATAGCCTAAGCCTGTCCAAACGGGCAGAGCCGGGGAGGCAAGGGTGTCACTTGATGTCAGGCAAACACCTACATGTGATGCAGCATAAGCCGCTCACAACGACGCGCCTTACGCCGACTGATCAAACCCGTCTGGGTACCGATAATACGTTTAAGGGAAATCTAAACAATAAACAAGACCCTAAAACAACCGCATATCAGAGGATGCACACCATGAAAAACGAACGACTGCTTGAAGACATTCGCGACACCAACGTCTCTTACATCTTGCTGGCTCAAGACCTTATCCGCGAAAATCGCGCTGAGGCGCTGCACCACCTGGGTATCGACGACACGATGGCCACGCTCATCCAGAACCTGACACCGGCGCAAATGATGCGCGCCGCCTCAGCCAATATGCTGATGTGCTCATTCCGTTTTGATGACAACCTGGTCTGGAGCCTGTTGACCTCGCACGCCAGCGGCAAAGGCATGCAAGACAGCCGTTTGGGTAACACGCTGGCTGCATAAATCGATTGGAACCCGGTCTAACTATCGGTTGTTTGATGTCAGGACAGGGATTGTCCGGATTTATTGTAAAGCGCCCGCACCATATCGCTTTCGGTAATAATTCCGACAAGCCGTCGCTCCTCGTCCATCACCGGCAGGTGGTGGTGACTGTGGCGGGCGTAGATCGGGACCAGTTCGCTGATACGTTGCGTTTGCGTGGCACAGACGATATCTGTACTCATGATCTGACCCCCCACCTCAGGCTTTTCGGTATGGCTCAAGCCACTGGGTCGCACCAATGATCTGAGCCGTGCACCGATATCTTGAGGGCCCTTTAACTGAGCGGCCTCCATAAAATCGGCGAGTGTGACAATACCAATCACGCGCCGGGCACGGTCGATCACGGGTAGCGCTTTGATATGATGCGCCTGCAATATCTCCCATGCCTGTTCCAACGGCATGCCGTACTCCGCCGTCAAAATATTCTTGGTCATGATGTCTGCACAACGCAATTGCCCAAAGGTTCTTTCATAGGCAGCCGACTCAGCCTCATATAGCAATTCCTGAAGATCATCACGGCTGATATCAAGTACCTGGTTGTAACGGGCCAGTGCAGCATCAAAATCGGCCGTTGAAAAACGCACACCTGTCGTCACGGCAGGTGCTGCGCCCAGGTTTCCCTGACCATGTGGATAACGTCGGCCGGTCATCGTGTTATAAATCACGCCAACTAGGACCAGGCACACACAATTGACCGCAACAGGAAACAAAGCAAATTGAAGCGAAACACCTGACAGGGCGCTCAACAAAGCTGCCGCCCCGCCCGGTGGATGCAGGCAACGCAAAAAAAACATGACGCCAATGGCCACAGCAACCGCCACCGCGCCGGCCAAGGCGGGGTCAGGCAAGTACATGCCACACAATGCACCAATGGCGGCAGAAAAAGAGTTGCCGCCGATCACCGACCAGGGTTGGGCAAACGGGCTGTTGGGTACAGCAAATACCAGTACCGCGCTGGCCCCGATCGGCGCAACCAGCCAAGGACCCACACCACCCGCCTGCCCATAACGGCAGACCAGGGCCGTAAACAAAATGCCTGCAAACCCACCGATCAACGCACGGGCGCGTTGACGACCATCCACCTGCATGCGCGCGGGCCAACAGTCCCGAATAAATTGTTGAATATGATCAGTCATCATGGTCGATGCAGACGCCAATTGAATCGACGGGAGCGCTCACGCACTTCTTCCTCATGAAAATGAACCAATGAAATGCCCACCAAATCGCTGCGGGATACAATTCCGATCAAACGCATGGACGCCTGATCGCTGACGACTGCGATGCGTTCCAGATCCAGGCGAGCCATGCGGGTCGAAACCGCTCTGCATGTTTCGTCCGGTAACGCCACATCAACGCTCTCACATAATTGCCCACACAATACATCACCCGGCTGACCATGTAACTGCGTTCGATCCACCATCCCAACCAAGCGATCGCCGTTGATCACCGGGTACGCCCTGTAGGGCTGATCGGCACCAAAGCAGGTGGCCACAGCGCACGAGACAGTCATGGTCGACGGAATCGTTTTAACATCCCGAGTCATGCAATCGCCCACGAACGTTCGCTCCAGGGGATCAACCCCGATCTCTCTCCATACATGACGGCCTCGGCGCGCAATTTTCTCCGTAAGAATTGAACGCGGCATCAACATGACCGTGCATCCATAAGACACGGTGGTTGTCATGAGCAAGGGCAACAATGCAGACGCATCACCTGTGGCACCGAATGCAAATGCCGTTGCCATCAGCGGCGCATGCATGGCACCTCCCAACAAACCGGCCATACACAACAGTGGATAAAGATCCGCATTAGGGCCCGGAAAAACAATGGCCAGCAAGGCACCGGACCCTGCTCCGATCATCATCAACGGCGCCAACACACCACCCGAGGTCAGAGAGCCCAGGGCGACCAGCCATATGACCGCTTTGACAAGCACTATCGATACGACCACCGTGAGGCCAAGCTGCTGATGAAGCAGCGCATCAATCACATCGAAGCCTACTCCCAAGGTTTGCGGGACAAAATACCCTCCGATACCGACCACCAGACCGCCCAGTGCGGGCCACCACATCCAGTGAACAGGAAGGCGGTTAAACGTGTCTTCAATGGCGTACAGGGCGCGAGACAATCCCGTTCCCATCAACCCGGATACGACCCCAATCAGAGGACAAATCAGCAGGGCCATATGACCAGGAGCAGCCGTCTGCAAGGGGAAGATCGGCTCAGAATCCATCAACCAAGACCGCGAAAACCCTGCGACAGCGCACGCGATGGCAACCGGTAAAAGACTGCGCGGGCGCAGCTCAAACAGTAGCACCTCAATGGCCAGAAGAACTGCTGCCAGCGGTGTGCCAAACACGGCCGTCATGCCTGCAGCGGCACCCGCAACCAACAATGCCTTTCGCTCAACAGCACTTAAGTGAAAATGCTGGGCCAACAAAGAGCCGATGGCCCCGCCCGTCATGATGATGGGCCCCTCCGCACCAAACGGACCACCACTGCCAATCGCGATCGCGGAGGACAAAGGCTTGAGCAAAGCCACCTTGGGTGACATCTTGCTCTGACTGAACAAAATCGCCTCAATGGCCTCGGGTATGCCATGGCCCCGAATTTTATCGGTCCCAAACCGGGCCAGCACACCGATTGCCACGCCGCCTATCACGGGTAAGGCAATGACCCAGGCACCCAGTGTATGACTGGCCGGAGACACCGCGGAAAAAGATACGGTCTGAAAGAAAAATAAGTGGGTAAACAGGCGAATCATGGCCAACAGCGCCCAGGCAGCAACGGTGGCTAGCAAACCAATGACACTGGCGATGGCCGACAAATGAAACAGGCGTGTATCGAGATTGAAGTCGCCCTTGGTAATCCGAGATGAGTTCATGGTTCGTAATCGATGACGGGGACCTCGAACACCCCTTTTAATGACTTCAGCTCGGCGCGATGCAGTTTTGCCAGATGTTCCAGCAACGCCTCGCCCTCAGGAGATAAATACACCTGAACCTGGCGTCGATCATGCGCATCCACCCGTTTACCGACCAACCCTCGTGACTCGCAGCGCGTTACCAGCGCCACCGCGCCATGATGCTGCACCTGAAGCCGTTCGGCCAGCTCGCCGACCGTCGCCCAGTCTCGGCCTGGCATTCCTTTGATTTGTAGCATCAGCAGGTATTGCTGCGGGGTGATGCCCGCCGACTGCGCGGCGAGCTCAGAGAAGCGCTCAAAACGCCGCATCTGATACCGAAACTCGGACAGCACTTGGAATTGTGATTTGGAAATCGGACGACTGGACGACACAAAGACCGTTTCGTTACATATAAAGAATAAATTTTATATCATAACGTGATCTAATTAAAGCCCCGCGCATATCCACCCTGAGTACACACGGGGTCTGTTGATTTAATACGTTTTATACGGCAAGAATTTACCTGACAGCATCACATTCACCCGATCGCCTTTGGGATCTGGCTGACGAACAATGTCCATCGAGAAATCTATTGCGCTCATGATGCCGTCACCAAACTCCTCGTGGATCAGCTCCTTGATGGTGGTGCCGTACACACTGACAATTTCGTACCAGCGGTAAATCAAGGGATCGGTGGGCACCGGCGTGGGCAATGATCCTTTGTACGGCACCACTTGCAGCCACTTGCGCTCCTCGTCGGTCAGGCTGAAGATATCGCCTACAATCGCAGCCTGCTTTGCGTCCAAGGTCATTTGACCCAAACAGGCTGCAGTGACCCATTCTTTGGACAGTCCCACTGCGGAGGCCACATCAGCCCACTGGATGCCCTTGATGACTTTGGTACCGATGATTTTTTCGGTGACGTCGTTGCGATTCATGATGCACTCCTTGATCAATGGTTAAACGATGCGTCAGTGCGCTGTGGCACGCGACACTAAAAAATCGACAATGTGGTTGCGTAACGGGTAATACCCGTCCAGGTGATGAAGTTGCGTACGGGTTCGGTCTCTGGGCAGCGGATTGATCACCACCTCCGCAATGCCACCAGGCTTGTATCCACCGGCCGTATTAGCGCCATTACTCATGAGCAAAATTCGATCAGCCAATAAAATGGCTTCATCGACATCGTGGGTGATCATAAAAACGGTCTGATGGGTACTTCTGACAATACCCATCAACTGGTCCTGAATGGTGCCGCGGGTCAGCGCATCGAGTGCACCAAAAGGCTCATCAAGCAACAACATTTTGGGTTGAATTGAAAATGCACGTGCAATCCCAACACGCTGCTTCATACCGCCGGATAGCTCACTGGGTTTTTTATCAATCGCATGTGTTAAACCCACCATCGATACAAACTGTTCAACGTGGGTATTGATGCTTGCCTTGTTTAATGCAGGCCAGCGTGACTGCACTGCAAACGCAATGTTCTGGCGTACAGTTAACCATGGCATCAGTGCATGGCTCTGAAAAACGACGCCACGCTCAAGACCGGGTCCTTTGATTTCCCGTCCATCCATGATGACATGCCCCGTACTTGCGCTGTCGAGTCCGGCCAGTACATTCAAGATGGTGGTTTTGCCGCACCCGGAGTGACCAATAATGCAGACAAACTCACCGCGACTCAGTGTAAAAGAGACGTCAGCAAACACCGGCTTATCCGGATGGTAGGCTTTACTTAACTGTTCGATCGAAACAAAGCCACCGCTGTTGTGAGAGGTTGGGTCATTCGACATAGGTCACCGCCTTTTGCAACAACCCAAACATCAGATCCAACAACATACCCACGACGCCAATCACCAACACCGCAAAAATCACGTTGCTCAGCGACAGGTTGTTCCACTCGTTCCACACAAAATAACCAATACCTGTTCCGCCCACCAGCATCTCTGCGGCTACGATCACCAGCCATGCAATACCCATTGAAATACGCATGCCGGTCAAAATGGTTGGGGCGGCAGCCGGTAGAATGACCCGAAACGCTTTGCGCAATGGACGCACTTCCAGCGTACTGGCCACGTTGAGCCACTCACGTTTTACTGAAGCCACGCCAAATGCCGTGTTCACCAACATGGGCCACACCGAGCAAATAAAGATCACAAAAATGCCGCTGATCGAGGAGTCCTTGATGGTGTACAAAGCCAGGGGCATCCACGCCAAGGGGCTGATCGGTTTGAGTACCTGTATGAACGGGTCAAAGGCCTTACGCAACAAGGGCGACATGCCAATCACAAAGCCCAAGGGAATGGCCACAAGGCAAGCCAAACCAAAACCCAGAGCCACACGCCCCAACGAAAATCCAAGCTGAAGCGCAATACCCTTGTCATTGGGCCCCCTGTCATACAAGGGATCAGACAAATGCTGGTATACCGTCTGCCCCATCTGCCCTAAGGTTGGAAAACCATTGTTCTTGGCTCCCACCGCCTTACCCAACATTTTTGCGTACTCGATCTGCTCTGCGGTCATGCCTGCGGTGCTCGATTGAGCCGCATTCCCCGTTGTAGCCGTGTGCCATACCACCAACATCAGCAGCAGTATCAGTAGGGACAACACTGCCGCCCGGACTCCAAGCGTTTTGTACCAAGGCATCTCATGCCCCTTTGCTGATGGCAAAGCCCTTGGCATATTGGTCCGCCTTGGCTGCATCAAATTCTTTGCCCATGATCTTGAAGGTCGGGTAAGCGCCCTCCGCAGGCTTTTGTTCAAGCAGTTTCATCTGCTTTTTTGCATCGGTCAGCAAAAAGACTTTTTCCGCGATCTGCTTGTAGTTCACATCGCCCTTGATATAACCCCAGCGCTTCATTTGCGTCAGCATCCACACAGCCATGCTTTGCCAGGGCATCGGATCAAAATCAACACGCCCCGGAACCGTTTTGATATTGCCTAAGCCATCTGCAAATTTGCCGGTGAGCACCTGTGTCAACACGGTTTCGGGCTGATTCAGATACGCTTGCGGTGCAATCACTTTGGCGATCAGCTCACGATTTTTCGGATCACGGGCCATAGCAGCCGATGTCAACACGGCTCGGTACAGCGCGGCAAAGGTATTGGGATTTTTTTGAATAAATTCGGTACTTGTTCCAAATGCACAGCACGGGTGCCCATCCCACAGCTCTTTGGTCAGAATGTGAATAAAACCGACTTCCTCAAACACCGCGCGCTGGTTAAATGGATCGGGCCCCAGAAAGCCGTCGATGTTACCCGCACGCAAGTTGGCAACCATCTCGGGAGGTGGCAACACGCGTATTTGAACATCGGTATCGGGGTTGATGCCGTGTTCAGCCAGGTAATAGCGCAACAGGAAGTTATGCATGCTGTACTCAAACGGTACTGCAAATTTAAAGCCCTTCCAGTGTTTAGGATCGCGATTGTCTTTGTGTTTGAGCGATAAGGTAATGGCTTGGCCGTTGATGTTTTGAATGGTCGCTACATTCATGGGTACCGCATTCGATCCGATCCCCAGAGAAATCGCCAATGGCATGGGGCTTAAAAAATGCGTGGCGTCATATTCCTTGTTCAGCATTTTGTCCCGAATCAAGGCCCAGCCTGCCGTTTTAGTCACCTCCACATGGAGCCCTTGCTGTTTATAAAAACCCAGCGGGTGAGCCATGATCAAAGGCGTCGCGCAGGTGATGGGTATAAAGCCGATCTTTAAATCCTTTTTCTCCAGATCACCCTTTTTCCCAGCCTCTTGGGCCATCGCCTGCATGCTGTGAATGGGCAAGACACTGGCAATCGCCGCCATCGCAGTCCCCTTGCCGACAGCACGCAAAAAGTGTCGTCTGTGTTGATCGTGTGGAAACAAAGCTTTAACCAATGTCGCTTCAATAAACGCGTTGCTGTAGTCCTCAAACTCGCGAGTCAAACTGCGGGCGCGCAATTGTGCAGCGGCGGCATCAGCGACGATTTCCTTGTGATGCTCTGCGGGAGCATGATCTCCACCACAACTGCACTTAAGCATTAATGGGCGGTTTTCATCGTATGGAGAGAAAAACTCAGACATGATGCACCTCGCAAAAGTTAATGTCTGAGATCATGCAAGGCTTGGGCCTGTTAAGAGCGCCCCATCGGATGGTCATTCAAATCGTTGGCGATAGATCTACACCGTGTAGTGCCATCACTACAGCAGGTCATTTCCGGGTCGATGGCTAGGGTGCATGCTATCTTTTTGGGCGAGCAAGGCCAACTCCACATCATTACGCGTGCTGGTTTTTTCCAGGATGCGTGCGCGGTAGGTGCTCACCGTATTGCTCGCCAACTGCAGTTGCGCACCAATTTCGCTCACGGTATGGCCCGATACCAATAAACGAAACACCTGATACTCCCTGTAAGACAAGGCAGCGATCCCTGTTTTAACCTCACCGGGCGCAGCTTGCCTCATTTTGGTGCTGCCGATAGCACGTGCCAGCGCATCAGCTGTGGCCTCAGACACATAACGTCCACCCGAGGCTACTTTACGCACCGCGTGAAGCATATCGTCCGGATCGGCACTTTTATTCAAATACCCCGCTGCACCCAGTTGTATACAACGCACCGCATATTGTTTCTCGGGATAGGTACTCAACATCAGAACGGGTAACTGAGGAAATCTCACACGCAAGGTTTGCAAGACCACCAGTCCATCACCATCGGGCATCGCAATATCCAGCAACACAATATGCAATCCCGGATGGTGTTGAGTATTGTCCACACACATCAGTTGCTCAATGGTGCTTAGAGCCTCCTGGCCGGTGCTGGCTTCGGCACAGACCACGATATCTGCATCATCCGCCAATACCTGCTTGAAGCCCTCGCGCACAATGCGATGATCGTCACATAACATCACGCGTATCACGGCGTCCCCTTGGGCGAGGTATGCAACGGCCACTCCAGCGTACAGGTCACACCTTGATTGATGGCGCCCGCGATATGAAGGCGCCCACCTAAATAACGAGCCCGCTCCCGCATGCCCATGACACCATAGGCATTGGGTGCCTCAAAGGCCGCTGCGCTGGCACCGGCGCCGTCATCAGATACGCAAATTACCAGCACATGATCCTGAACATTGATACGAATGATGACATGACGGGCATTGGCATGACGCACAACATTGCTCAGCATTTCCTGAAAAATCCGGAAGACCGACACCGCCTGCTCATCCGGTAAATCCAACCCGTCCGGGATATTCATCGACCAGTCAAGCGTTAACTCTGCAGCGGGTAGCAACTCGTGAGCGTGCCATTCAAGCGCTGCCCAGACCCCTTGATGGTCAAGAATGCTGGGGCGTAAATCCGTGATGATTCGCCCTACGTTGTCCACAGCGGTTTCGATCAGACGACTCATGTTCCGACATTTGCACCGCATGCGATCACGCATGACCTGGGCGGCCTGCATGCTACGCTCGGGCTGCTCGCCCAGACGCTTGTCCAGCCAGTTCACATCCATTTTTAGCGCCACCAACAAGCTGCCCAGCTCGTCATGTACTTCACGTGCAATTCGGGTACGTTCAACCTCCCGGACCCGCTCGGAATAAGCCGCCAGCTCCCGCATCTGCAGCAAGGCGATCGACAGCTCACTGGTTCGTTCCTGCACACGCTGCTCTAGCTCGTCATGGGCCCGCTGAAGGGCCTGTGCGACCCGGCGACGTTCGGTAATATCAATAAACGTAATGACAGCACCCAGGACCTGCTCGCCCTCGAGAATCGGGTGACTGGAGTACTCCACCGCAAACGGTGAACCGTCACGACGCCAAAAAACCTCCTGGTCAATTCGGCAGGGCCTGCCTTGTCGAAACGCGTTAAAAATGGGGCAGTCCTGAACAGGGTAATGCCGTCCATCGGGATGGGAATGATGGGTCAGTTCATGCATGTTGTGGCCCAGTACCTGTGAGGGCTCCCACCCCAGCATCTGCGCACCGGCCCTATTGATGAAGGTACACAAGCCGTCCATGTTGACGCCAAAAATGCCTTCTCCGGTTGACTCCAACAACAAGCCAAGCGGCACGTGCCCCAAGGCAGCACCTCGTTGCAGGTCAGTCACAGTGCACAGGTCGGATGACAGATTCATACCCGTTGCAGCAAGCAACAGCCATGCCACAACAGGTGACGCATGCCGCTACAAGGACATGCGTCCTTTTACTGTCCATGGGGAACAGGGCCCTTGGAACGGACAAGATCCGCCATATCAACAAGGCCACTGTGTATCAAATGGCGTTCAACAGATTGTTGATCACGCATGGGGCGATTTTGGCTAACTTTCCATTTACCCTGGATGTCGGTAATGCATATCTCGATCCCCACAATCGCTTTGATCATGGTTTGAATAAATTCGTCCGACGCTTCATCAACCGCCCACGGATGAGGCAAATGCTGCTCCTGTTGAGCAGTCAGGGCCCCTAGTTGCCCCCGCAACCACTGGGGATCATCCACAACCCGCAACGTGCCTCTTGCATGCACGGTCACATAATTCCAGGTGGGCACCACATCGCCTGATTCTGCCTTGGTGTCATACCAACCGGGTGTGATGTAGGCGTGCGGCCCCTGAAACACGGCCAGTACCTGTGTATGGGCAGCGTCATCACGCCATAGCGGATTGGCACGGGCTACATGCCCCTTGAGAACACCCAGGGGTGATGCATGAGAATCCAGGTGTAAGGGAATATGATTGGCCTCCAATCCGTGGACACCGTTGGTAATCACGGTGGCCAGCGGATGGCTTTGAATCAATGCATGCTGTGCAAGCAGGTCTGACACCTCAAATGCGGCGGGAACGTACATACGGAACCAATGGATCGACACGATGAATGAGTGTCACGCATTTGCAGCCGAGTTTCAACGTGCGTCAAGGCCCGATGAGCCACTACGGCGTAGTAGCCGATACAATCAACGCTTGATCTGATTGCCGATCACACCACCGACCGCTGCACCGCCGACTGTGCCAATAGCACTACCACCTGTTAAGACCGACCCGGCCACCCCACCAATGGCAGCACCGATGGCGGTATTTTTTTGTTGGTGATTCATGTTCGCGCAACCGGCCATGGACGCTGTAATAAGCAATGCGGCGGCGAGGGATTGATAGCTTTTCATGATGTACTCCTTATTGAAATGCTGTGACTACCCTCCTGTAACGCATCAACTGTTAAATTGGTTTACCAACAGCAGACAATCGTCCTGAGCCACGCCTCCTTAGGTGTCGTTCAAAATCTCCAGCGCTTTTTTGGCCAGCTCGATATACATCTGTTCATATAAAATTCCGGTCGATAACAAGAGGTGCTGCAAGCGAGCCTCGCGCGTTACAGGCTTGCCTTTTTTCCCGGAAAAATCACGCACCTCAATGGCCTCATACTCGGCCAGTTGCTCCCGATGTTGCTCAAGGTGAGTTTCAATATTGTGAGCCAGCAAGGTGCCCGGTCCCACCACCGCCTCGGCTCGCAAACGCACCATCAGATCATCACGCAGCGGCTTGACGGCCGACTGTTCCGACACCCAGCGCTTGAGCTCTTTTTTACCGGCAGGCAACACGTGATAAGACCGCTTGCGGCCACGCGCCCCTTCATCGGCCTCAGACTTGACCCAGCCGGCCTCCTCCAACCGCGCCAGTTCACGGTAAATCTGCTGGTGCGACGCATTCCAGAAATAACCGATGGAGCGATCAAAGCGACAGGCCAGCTCACTGCCAGAGCTCGGACGC
>DAITMV010000044.1:0-18375 GCA_036834985.1 Burkholderiaceae bacterium
TCATAAATGCGTCCTACAAACGGGGAGATCAACGTGACGCCAGCCTGCGCGCACGCTGCTGCCTGCACGATGGAGAACAGCAGCGTGAGATTGCAAAAAATCCCTTCTTGTTGCAGCACACGTGCCGCCAAAATGCCTTCCCATGTGGACGCGATCTTGATCAGCACGCGCTCACGGCCAATCCCGGAGGCTTCATACAGTTTGATGATGCGACGGGCTCGGGCGATGGTGGCCTCGGTGTCAAACGACAGCCGGGCATCTACCTCGGTCGAGACGCGTCCGGGAATGATGTTCAAAATTTCAAGCCCAAAGCGCACCAACAGGTGGTCGACCTGTTCATCGAGGGGCAGGGCAGCGTATTGGCTTCGGACATCGGCCATCAAGCCTTGGTAGTCCGGCTTTTGAACCGCTTTGAGGATCAGCGACGGATTGGTGGTGGCATCCCGGGGGGTGTATTGCACAAAGCTTTGAAAGTCGCCGGTGTCGGCCACCACAACGGTCGATTGTTTAAGCAGATCTAATGCGTTCATAGGCAGCAGTTTGGTTGTCTGGTTTTTTCAGTTAAATCACGGTTTTTTGCACCGCAACATTAGTAGTGTTACCAATTCATCCGGTCAAGGCATTTTTGTACACTGAGCTCCGGAGTATCTACTATAACGCGGGTGGCGCCCACAAGGCGGCCGACCCGGTCAACACCCATTTTTACCAAGGATGTGAATAATGACTCAGCAGTCCGGCAGTCCCGCAGCAATCCGTTCCATTTTAGTGGCCAACCGCTCCGAGATCGCGATCCGGGTGATGCGGGCCGCTGCCGAGCTGGGGATTCGAACCGTCGGTATTTACTCGGCAGAAGACCGTTTCGCCTTGCACCGATTCAAAGCCGATGAAAGCTATCTGGTGGGCGAAGGAAAAAAGCCCCTGCAAGCCTATCTGGACATCGCCGACATCATTCGTATTGCCAAAAAAACCGGCGTTGATGCGATTCACCCCGGATATGGCTTTTTGTCTGAAAACCCTGATTTTGCACAAGCCTGTGCCGACAACGGTTTGATATTTATCGGTCCAGCCCCTCAGGTCATGATTACGCTGGGTAACAAAGTGGCGGCGCGCAATGCAGCCGTTGCGGCCGATGTGTCAGTGATGCCTGCGACGGGCCCCTTGCCTCGTCATCCCGAGGATCCTATGTTGGAGATTCAGTTGGCCAAAGCGGCCGCGGCGCAGGTGGGTTACCCGGTGATGCTCAAGGCCAGCTGGGGCGGCGGTGGGCGCGGCATGCGTGTCATCGAGTCAGACGCTGATCTAGAAGTCCAACTGCCCGTGGCCCGCCGTGAGGCCGGGGCCGCGTTTGGTAACGATGAGGTGTATCTGGAAAAACTGGTGCGCCGCGCACGCCACGTTGAAGTGCAAATCATGGGCGATACCCATGGCAACCTGGTGCACTTGTTTGAGCGGGACTGTTCGGTTCAACGTCGCAACCAAAAAGTCGTTGAGCGTGCGCCAGCACCCTATTTGAGCGAGGTACAACGCGCTGCCTTGTGTGAGTCGGCCCTGCGTCTGGGGCGAGCGGTCGGGTATACGCACGCTGGTACGGTCGAGTTTTTGATGGATGCAGATACCGAGCAGTTTTACTTTATTGAAGTGAACCCGCGAATCCAGGTTGAGCACACGGTGACGGAACAGGTGACCGGCATTGACATCGTCAAATCACAGATCCGCATCAGCGAAGGCGCCATGATCGGCGACGTGGCTGGCATCAAAACCGGTATCCCATGCCCCGTCCCCTTGCAGCAACACATTCATTTGAATGGTCACGCCCTGCAATGCCGCATCACCACCGAAGACCCTGAAAACAACTTTACGCCCGATTATGGCCGTATCACGGCGTATCGCAGTGCCGCCGGGTTTGGGGTGCGTCTGGATGGTGGTACGGCGTATTCCGGCGCCGTGATCACACCCTTTTATGATTCCCTTCTGGTTAAGGTCACCGCCAGCGGGCCCACCTCGGGTGAAGCGATTGCCCGCATGGACCGTGCTTTGCGCGAGTTCCGCATCCGGGGTGTATCGACGAATCTGCAGTTTGTGGAAAACGTGATCAACCATCCGGATTTTGTAGCCGGTACCGTGATCACCCGGTTTATTGACAATACGCCCGAGCTGTTCAAGTTTCAGAAACGGCGCGATAGTGCGACCAAGCTGTTACGCTATATCGGGGATGTCACCGTAAATGGACACCCGGATGTGAAGGGGCGTGTGATTCCTGATTTGTCGCATGCCCATATCGTGATGCCCCAAGGCGTGGTGATTGATGATAAAACCCATGCGCCTGACCATGGCTCACGGACCTTGCTCAAGGCCTTGGGGCCCGAGAAATTCGCCTCTTGGATGCTGGCTGAGCAGCGCGTGTTGTTGACCGATACCACCCTGCGCGACGCCCACCAGTCCCTGTTTGCTACCCGCATGCGGACTGCCGACATGCTCAAAATTGCGCCGTATTACGCCCACATGTTGCCCGGCTTGTTCAGTATGGAATGCTGGGGCGGCGCAACGTTTGATGTGGCACTGCGTTTTTTGAAAGAGGACCCGTGGCTGCGCCTGCATCAGTTGCGCCAGGCGGTGCCCAATGTCATGTTCCAGATGCTGCTGCGATCCTCCAATGCCGTGGGGTACACCAATTACCCGGACAATGTGGTCAAGTATTTTGTGCAACAAGCTGCGCGTGGTATCGACAACACCGGAGGGGTAGACCTGTTTCGGGTTTTCGACTCGCTCAACTGGGTCCAGAACATGCGTGTAGCGATCGATGCGGTGCTTGAAGCGGGCGCCCTATGTGAAGGCACGGTCTGTTACACCGCCGATCTGTTTGACACCTCGCGGCCCTACGATTTGCGTTACTACGTCCATATCGCCAAGCAATTAAAAAAAGCAGGCGTGCATGTGCTGGGGATCAAAGACATGGCCGGCATATGTCGCCCGCGGGCGGCACGGGAGCTGGTGCGTGCCCTTAAGGAAGAAACCGGCTTGCCGATTCACTTTCATACCCACGATACCAGCGGCATCGCGGCCGCCTCGGTGCTGGCTGCCATCGAAGCGGGTGCCGATGCGGTGGACGGCGCGATGGATTCGATGAGCGGTCTGACCTCTCAACCCAATCTGGGGTCGATTGTGGCTGCGCTCGAGGGGACGGACCGTGACCCGTGTTGGATCGGCGGCATCCAGGGGCACAAGCCCTCTGGCGTGACCCGTCAAGCACTGCGTGAAATCTCCCAGTACTGGGAAGGTGTGCGCAAGTACTATGCACCGTTTGAGTCCGATATCCGCGCGGGTACGTCTGATGTCTATAACCACGAAATGCCTGGCGGTCAGTACACCAACCTGCGTGAACAGGCCCGCAGCATGGGCTTGGAGCATCGGTGGTCTGAGGTTTCGCAAAGTTATGCAGACGTCAATCAGTTGTTTGGCGACATCGTCAAAGTAACACCGACATCCAAAGTGGTGGGCGATATGGCGATTTTTATGGTGGCCAACGGCTTGAGTGCCGAGGATGTGATGGATGAGTCACGAGACATCGCCTTTCCCGAGTCGGTTCGCCAACTGTTTGCCGGTGAGCTGGGTTTTCCGGAAGGCGGGTTTCCCAAGCGGATTTCCAAGCGCGTTTTAAAAGCTGAGCCGCCGGTTCCGTATCGGCCCGGCGATCAAATGCCATCAGCCGATCTTGAACAGGCTCGTTCAGAGGCACACAAGGTTGTTGGGCATCATCTCTCGGACACCGATCTGGCGTCCTATCTGATGTACCCCAAGGTGTTTAAGGACTACGCGGATCACGTGCGCCAGTACGGTGACACCAGCGTGTTGCCGACACCTGCCTTTTTTTATGGCCTCAAAGAGCGTGAAGAAATTGCGGTTGATTTATCTCCCGGCAAAACGCTGATCGTCCGCCTGCAGGGCATTGCACCTTCAGACGAAGAGGGTGTCTTGAAGGTATTTTTTGAGTTGAACGGACAGCCACGCACGCTGCGGATCGATAAAGCGGGCGTGGTTAAATCGGTTGGTAAGCGTCCCGTTGCACAGGCGGACAACCCCCTTCACATCCCGGCCCCTATGCCAGGCATGGTGGTGACGGTGGCGGTGACACCCGGACAAAAGGTACGCATCGGCGATCCGCTGGTGTCGATCGAAGCGATGAAAATGGAGACCCAGATTCGGGCTGACCGTGACGGTGTGGTCAAGGCGGTCTTTGCCAAGTCGGGTGATACGGTCGCTGCTCACGACTTGCTGGTCGAGATGCAAGCCAAATAGCGCGCTAACACGGCTCTATTTGAGCGATAGGAGGGGGGGCAGGCGACATACACTGGGAGCTTATCATTGGCTTCCCCTGTGTAATGTACCGCTCCCTGCGCTTGCGCACCTATTTGATTGTCCTGGTCCTGATGGCCGCCATTCCGCTGGTGATGACGGCCGTATGGCTTGCCAACGGGCAATTGACACGTGCCACCTCGTCGCTGGAGTCGACCGTCCTCAAACAGAATACCGAGCATTTGCAGGACCGGCTGGACATGGCTTTGCAAGAGCAGTTGCGTGACTTAAGCGCTTACGCGGTATCGGTTTCAGCGGTCCACGGCAACGATGCGGCCATGCAGATGCTGGGTAACAAAATCCGCAAGGGTTTAACCGAATTTAGCTGGATGGGTTTGACCGATGCAAACGGCACCCTCCGTTTTACCACCGGGGGCTTGCTGGAGGGTTTGTCCGTCAAGGAACGCGGCTGGTTTAACGGGGCCCATCAGGGGATGTATCTGGGCGATCTGCACAGTGCCATCATGCTGGCGCCGTTTTTAAAGCGCAACGTCGACGGGACTCCCATTCGACTGATTGATATTGCCTTGCCGGTCAGAGATGAGCAGGGCAACCTGTTGGGCGTCATTGCCGGTCACCTGTCTGACGAATGGCTGCAGCGCCAGTTGATCACAGCGCGCAAACGATTGAATCTGGACGCCGACGTGGACGTCGCCATTATTGACCCGCAAGGACGGATCCTGTTTGGTGATGTGAATCTGGAGGTGCAGCATGCTCTGCTGCAGGCGGGTAAGGATCGAACCCTGAACAACAACGCCACCGTGGTCAGTCACCTGCCTGGTGACGATGGTGGGTGGACGCAAGTGATTTCTGCCCCGGTACCCGACAGCATGGTGCAGTCGCTGCATTGGCGGGTGGTGTCTTCGACGCCACACACACAGCGCGCCTACGCAGTGCAGCAAGCCATCACCCATATCAGTGTGGGCGGCTTGCTGTTTATTGTCGCGTTGCTGGGCATGGTAGGCGGTCTGCTGACTATCGCTTTTAAGCCCATACAATCCTTTATGCAACAGGTTCAGGCGCTTGAGGTCTCCAAGCAGCCGATTGATGCCTTGAGCGATCGCATGCCCAGGGAGTTCGTATTTTTTCAGAATCGCTTAAACGCGCTAATCAAAGGTCTGCGCGAGCGTGAGGAAAAACTCAGTCACACCTTGAACACCCTGTCCGAGAGTTTTATTGGCGTCTCCGGCACATTCCCCGGGGTGCTTTATTCACAGACGGTGGAAAACGATCAACTTAAATACACCTATATTTCCGAGACCGTCAAACAATATTTTGGTGTGTCGGCGGCTGACATCTTAAGTGACGGATTGAGCCTGTTTCGCCATATTCACCCGGAAGATGTGGGGACACTGCGCGAAGTGATGCGCAACAGCCTGCAAGAGTCCAGTGCCATGCAGGTGGCTTTTCGGGTCAAGGGGTACGATAACCGCTGGCGCTGGATGCAGTCGATTGCAACGCCCCGAAAAAACGAGTCCGGCCGCGTATTTTGGGATGGCGTCACCATTGACATCACATCAGTCAAAGACGCGGAGGAGCGCGCTACTGAAGCGCTCGAACTGATGCAGGCGGCCAAGCAGGAGGCCGATGAAGCACGCAAGCACGCTGAGCGCGCCAATGAGGCCAAAGCCCGCTTTTTGGCGACAATGAGCCACGAATTGCGCACGCCACTGAACGGCATCGTGGGTTTTGCCCGCTTGCTCGAGGAAGGTGTGGAGCCTCATGAGAGGACCGAGTTTGCGCATCACATCCGTGAAATGGGTGAAATGTTGCGAGCCATTCTGAATGATGTGCTGGATATGGCCAAGGTAGAGTCGGGCCGAATGCAGCTGGAGCGGCAAACTTTTTCGCTGTCTAATGTACTCCAGGGTATCAAGCCGGTCTTTGAAGTCCAGTTACGCGAAAAAAATGTGCAGTTCAAATTTGAATACCCAGCCCACATGCCGATGGTACAAGGCGATCCTATTCGCCTGCGTCAAATCATCCACAATTTGCTGTCTAATGCGGTCAAGTTCACCAGTACCGGGTCGGTCAGCTTTAAGGTGGATGCGGTTGAACACGCCAACTCCCTGCAGTTGGGCATTGTGGTGCGTGATACGGGTATCGGCATTCCTGATGCCGCCAAAAGCCGCTTGTTTGGCCGGTTTGAGCAGGCAGACGAATCAATTTCAAGGCGCTTTGGTGGCAGTGGCCTTGGTTTGTCGATTGCACGCTCCTTGCTAGAGCTGATGGGGGGTAGCATCCGTTTTAGCTCTAAAGAAGGACAGGGTACGGAATTTGTCATTGAGCTGTCTTTGGCCAAG
The DNA here is from genome assembly GCA_036834985.1 of Burkholderiaceae bacterium. Classification (GTDB taxonomy): domain Bacteria; phylum Pseudomonadota; class Gammaproteobacteria; order Burkholderiales; family Burkholderiaceae_B; genus DAITMV01. The sequence goes on from DAITMV010000044.1 coordinate 6,657, forward strand.
GCGCAGGAAAAAACACCCGACCCGCTTCGGGGGATAGTGCATTCACACACCCGAACATTGTCTATACTGGTGGTTGATGACTTTCCGCTTAACCGCAAACTCATCGAAACTGCGCTAAAAAAGTTTGGTCACCACATTGCGCAGGCGGACAATGGGCAAGTCGCGTTGGATATGGCGGCCAGCCAGGCATTTGACCTGATCCTGATGGATGTCGATATGCATGTGATGGACGGTTTGACGGCCACGCGTCTGATACGGGAGCTTCCGCAGGGGCATACCCCGCTGATTGTTGCGATGAGTGGTAATGCATTTGAGGAAGATGTAGCGGCGGCCTTGGAGGCCGGCATGGATGGGCATATGTCCAAGCCGGTCAGTTTTGAAAAATTGTATGAATGGATTGAACGTGCGGCCCGTCATGGTGCAGATGCAGGCCATTTACTCACCACGCATGAAAAAACATGAACTCAGCCAGTTTTAACAGTCAAGTCGATTCAGTCGAACTCATTGGTTCGAACCAATGGGGGTTGATGCAACGCGAGTTGGGTCAGGACATGTTGCTGGAGTTTATAGATGAATACTTTATTGATCTGCAGCAGTTTTGGGTTGAGCAGGCCGACAAGGCCTTGACCATGGACGAAAAATCCTTGCGGTCTGCGGCGCACAAGTATGCCGGGACCGCTGGCACCATGGGTTTATCCCGTCTGCGGCAATCCTTGCTGAACATTGAGCATCTGCCTGACTGGTCACAATTGCGTGAGCAGTATCACGTCATGCTGCAGGTACTGGCTCAATCCAAAGCCTACGTCGATACGCACCGTCTTGGCTAATTGCCGGCAGGCGCTTCTTCCGGTTCTGCGTCCCTGACTGACTCATCAACTTCAATGCTCGGTTCAACGGGTGTGGGGTCTGGTGGGGGCGCAATACAGTGAATGCGCATTTTCGGAAAATGGAGTCGTAAGGGGCTGCCCGCTGCCAATTGCATGCGCCAGGCTGCATGAGCCGCCATGTCCAACAACAAGGTGGATTGATTGTCGTCTGACTCAAGGTTGGTTTGCGGTATGGAGATCAGCAGTTCGACCGTATCGCCGACCCACGCAATCTCCTGAACAACGCCCGGCGCGCAGTTGTCCGGATGGGTCGGTTTATGCCCTGGTGTTTGAACACTGATGGCCCGTGACGGAATCATCCAATGTATGGTTTGTCCAAGCTTGGCATGTTCGATGAGCGGCGCGTCAATCACGTGTGTACCCCAGACCAAAATGGTGGTTGAAGTGGTCGGCATGTGTCGCGATACCGTGGCTGGGAAAACTGCCTTGTAGCCCAGACGAGCCGCAACGGTCAGGTCCTGTGGGTGTGACAGCACTTCATGCACCGGACCTTGTTGCGCAGAGCGGCCATCGATGACCAGTAACAACTCGTCAGCCAATTGAGTGGCTTCATGTAAATCATCGGTCACCAGTACAACCGCACCGGGAATGTTGGATTTAAGTTTAGCCAGCAAACGCAGGCAGTTCTTTTTGGCCGTGGGCTGCAGACGGTTCAAGGGTTTGTGCAGCAGCAATACATCGGGTTTACGCAGTAAGGCCAGCAATAATTCCACCCGCAAGGTTTGTTCCTCGCTGAGCAGTGCGGGTCGAAATTCCAGAAAACCCAACAGTTCCAGTGTTGCCACCAGCGCTTGCTGTTCGCTGTCACTCAGTGCCTGTTCGCCTCGGCTGTAGTTAATCCACTCGATGTGCTGTTGTACCGTCAGGTGTTCAATCAACCCATGTTCTTGCCCGATCCAGGCCACTGGCCGCTGGTCGGCGGGCAGGCACAGATCGCGCTGGTAGTCGACCCAGCTTTTGTAGTTATAGGCAATCAGATCGGCGGGGCCATTGCTAAAGCCGGCGATGTGATCCAGGATGCAGCGGGTATCCGAGGTGTCGTCACCCACAATCGCCAGCGTCCGTTTGGGGGAGCAGTAAAACGTCACGTCCGTCAGGCCATGACGCTCGTCAGAGATCTTAACGGACAGGCCAGGGCGCGTAGTCATTATCAATATACCGATAGATGAGAAAAGCGATTGCAACGGCAATCAGCGGGAGGGTCCACAAACACAACAGGCTGGCGCCCACGAGCATGAGGAGCAATAACGTACTTAGGGTGGCTCGCATGGTATGAGGCCACCAGACGAGCCGCCACAGGCGTAGACGGGTATTGCGTGAGTGAACCAATAGTTTGATCGTATTAAACCGAAGCTTAACTAGCCAGGTGTACTGCAGCCACAGCGTGATGCTGGCTGAAAAGCAGGCCAACAGGGCCAGACGTATCGTCAATAACAGCCAAGCTGCATCCGCAGAGGGGCCGATGTCCAAAAGCCATTGCTGAAGGGTTTGTGCATGCTCGCTGGACGTTCCCAGCAGTGCGACAGCGCTGATCACTGCAAGCAAGGCGCTGATTGCATACACCGTTAACCAGGGTTGATGTGAACAGTGCTCGATGCTTTTTTCAAACAGCACAAAGCCAGCATACAGGCTGATGAGCCATGGCAGGGCAACAGCAAGCGTGATCAGAACAAATGGAGTCACTCGAGTACACAACACCGACGGTTTTGGACAGCGTTATTCAAACACGTATCGGTGTGTGTACATCTTTAAAATACCCGGCAAATACCGGTGTATTTAATTATTTGGCATCTGGAAAAAACAAACTCTGACCGTTGATCTTGTAGCTGGCAATTGCCTGTTGACCCGTGGGCGACACCAGCCAGTCAATAAATTGCTGTCCGTCCTCTTTTTTGACATGGGGGTGTTTAGCCGGGCTGACCAACATCACTCCATACGGGTTAAACAGCGTTTTATCTCCTTCCAGCACGATTTTCAGGTTTTGCGGGTTCTTGAAAGCCAGCCAGGTGCCTCTGTCCGCCAGAATATAGGCATCCAGCGAGGCCGCGGTATTTAACGCAGGGCCCATGCCTTGACCGGTGCTTTTGTACCAGTCGGTGCTCGCCATCGCGATATCAATCCCCGCTTTTTTCCAGAGGCGAAGTTCGGCCGAATGGGTGCCGCTTTTGTCACCCCGTGATACAAATTTTGATTTGCTGTCCGCAATTTTTTTAAAGGCCTCGGTGCTGTCCTTGATCCCCAGGATTTTTGCCGGATCGCTGGCAGGGCCAATCAACACAAAATCGTTGTACATCACATCCCGGCGTCCTACCCCAAAGCCCTCGGCCATAAACTTGTCTTCGGCGGGGCGGTCATGTACAAAAACTACGTCTGAGTCCCCGCGACGCCCTACATCAAGCGCTTGCCCGGTACCCAAGGCAACCACGCGAACGTCAATACCGGTCTGCTTGGTAAAAATGGGGAGTAAATACCCAAACAAGCCTGATTGCTCGGTCGAGGTTGTAGACGATACGGTGATGAATTTATTGTCAGCATGCGCGATGGGTGTGCCCATGAATGCGGTCAGTCCAGCAGACAGGCACGCCGATACGGCGATGGCGCGAAGGCGGTTTAACAACGATGCGTTCAACATGATCTCCTTTTATATGATTCAATATTATGGTTGTGGCCTCGTGGTGCAAGGACTATGCCCAACACCAAGCTCAGTGATGACGCCAGGAGCTATGCGAAACGGCCCAGTGATTAGGATACGTGAATGTTGAAATTGTCGATGTCTTCAACGTGGGAAATTTCCCCGGAGAAGTCCATCCCGCTTGACGATGGTCTGATTCAAGCATTGATTCAGATTGATCTGTGTGGGTCGTTGCAAGAGGCGGCCAAGGCGCAACGCGTGCCTTACAGGACATTCTGGGCTTATATACAAAAATATAACCGGCTGCTTGAACAGCCCCTTGTCCAGACAGCGGGGCGGGGCGGTGCATCGTTGACCGAGTTGGGTCATCGCCTGCGTTGGATGCACGAACAGGCGCGTGTCCGTATGCAAGGCCCCTTGCTGTCGAATCAAACCCGCCTGCAAAATGATTGGCGTGATGACTTTTTGCATCGCCTGCCCGCACTCACCGTGGCAAGCAGCGACGACCGCATGCTTAACACCTTGCTGGCCCAGCTGGCGGTGGGAGGCCATCTGCGGGTTGTCAATAAATCGCTGGGCAGTGTGGGCGCCTTGTCGGCCATGCACCGTGGCGAAGTGATGGTTGCCGGCTGTCACGTACCTATGGGCTTGCCCGAAGGCGCGCTGCCCTTGGTTGCAGCGCGTCGCTGGATGAAGGACAAAGGGATTCGCTGTGTGCGATTTTTGATTCGTCAAACGGGGTGGATGACCCGACAGACGCAGTCTGGCTCGTTTGATGTCTTAAAGGCGGTGGCTGGCAAGCAGCGTTTGATCAATCGTAACAAGGCCTCATCCACCCGCATGTTGTCGGATCACTTGATTTTCAAATCGGGTCTGGTGCCATCCTCCATTGAAGGGTACGAAGACGAAGAAGACTCCCATCTGGGGGTGGCTTGCGCAATTGCTTCTGGGCAGGCTGATTTTGGGCTGGGTGTTGCCGAAGCGGCGGATACGTATCGTCTGGGCTTTGTACCGGTGTGTGAAGAGTTTTATGTCTTGGTGGCACAAGAGGCTTTCTTTGATACCTTGCAGTGGGCGATGTTGCGTGATGCGATGAATCACCCCTCACTGGCTCCGTTGATTCAGGGTGTGAAGGGGTATCGGATGGATCGCATCGGGGAGGTGTGCAGGCCCTCTGATCTGGGGATTTGACTGTTCCTTATTGAAACACTTGATGGCAATTGTCTGCTGATTTGTTGACGGTCTGTTGCTTCTATTTTTCTTAGAAATGACTATTATTCGCCAGTTTGCTGATTTAAATTTGGCATAAGCCGGCCAAATTCATGGTCTTTGATCTGGAATGATTTGCGTTTGTGGTCGGTGTGCGTAATTCGCATACAACCTTAAACAGGCATAGCGATTGCCAAGTCCTCTACACCAACTACAAAAGGAGTAGGGACATGAATTTATTAGAAGCAGCAAACCTGGGTGTTGCGTACCCATTTAAAGAAACATACGGTAACTTTATCGGCGGTCAGTGGGTTGAGCCATTGTCTGGCCTGTACTTTGACAACACCACCCCCATTACGGGCAAGGTCTTGTGCCAAATCCCCCGTTCGAATGCAGACGACATTGAGCGTGCGCTCGATGCAGCCCATGCCGCCAAAACCGCCTGGGGCAAGACATCACCGGCAGATCGCGCCAACGTTCTGAACAAAATTGCAGATCGCCTGGAAGCCAACCTCAAGTTGCTGGCAGTGGCTGAGACGCTGGACAACGGTAAGCCACTGCGTGAAACCATGGCTGCCGATATTCCATTGGCCATTGACCACTTCCGTTATTTTGCAGGTTGCCTGCGCTCGGAAGAGGGTGGCATTTCAGAGATTGATCACCAGACCTACGCTTACCATTTTAAAGAGCCATTGGGTGTTGTAGGGCAGATCATTCCCTGGAACTTCCCGATCCTGATGGCAACTTGGAAGTTGGCCCCTGCACTGGCCGCCGGTAACTGCGTGGTGCTCAAGCCGGCCGAGCAAACACCTGCCTCCATTTTGGTGCTGATGAGCCTGATTCAAGACCTGTTGCCAGCAGGCGTCGTGAACATTGTTAACGGGTTTGGTCTGGAAGCAGGCAAGCCATTGGCGTCCAACAAGCGCATCGCAAAAATTGCATTCACCGGTGAAACATCAACCGGCCGCCTGATCATGCAATATGCTGCTCAGAACATCATTCCTGTAACGCTGGAGCTGGGTGGCAAGAGCCCCAACATCTTCTTTGAAGATGTGATGTCTGCGGACGATGCCTTCTTTGACAAAGCCCTGGAAGGCTTCACCATGTTTGCGCTCAATCAGGGCGAAGTATGTACATGCCCGTCCCGCGCGCTGATTCAGGAAAGCATTTACGAGCGTTTCATGGAGCGTGCCATCAAGCGTGTACAGGCTGTCAAGATGGGCAACCCGCTGGATATGTCTACCATGATTGGCGCTCAGGCTTCTTCCGAGCAGCTGGAAAAAATTCTCTCCTACATCGATCTGGGTAAGCAAGAAGGTGCGAAGTGTTTGGTCGGTGGCGAGCAGAACGTACAGTCGGGTGAGTTGGCAGGCGGTTACTACGTCAAACCGACCGTGTTTGAAGGTCACAACAAGATGCGCATTTTCCAGGAAGAAATTTTTGGACCGGTGTTGTCTGTCACAACCTTTAAAAACGAAGCCGAGGCGCTCGAGATCGCCAACGACACCCTGTATGGTCTGGGCGCAGGCGTATGGTCACGGGACGGATCCCGTGCATTCCGCATGGGTCGTGAGATTCAGGCGGGTCGCGTATGGACCAACTGCTACCATCTGTACCCCGCACACGCTGCGTTCGGTGGCTACAAGCAATCTGGTATCGGTCGTGAAAACCACAAGATGATGCTGGATCACTATCAGCAGACCAAAAATCTGTTGGTCAGCTACAGCCCGAACGCTTTAGGATTTTTCTAAGCGCAGCAGTACTGACACCGTCATGTGACGGTGGTCACCAGGGCGGTTGGTCACTCAGTGACCAACCGCATGTTGCATTTTTAAGGATCGTGAGGGACGCATGCAACGAGTCGCTGCAACAGCAAAGGCGTTGGAACTGATTGAGCAACTCAAACAGCAACACGGCGATATTATTTTTCATCAAAGCGGCGGTTGTTGTGACGGCAGCGCACCGATGTTGTTTCCTCGTTCAGAGTTTCCTCTGGGCGGCAATGATGTGTGTCTGGGTAAGATCGGTGGAATTGAGTTTCATATGAGCAAATCCCAGTTTGAATATTGGGAGCATACCCATTTGACGATTGACGCGATTGCGGGCAATGGCGGCATGTTTTCACTGGAAAGGCCCACAGGCTATCGGTTTATTGTCAGGTCACGTTTATACAGCGATCAGGAGCTGGCAAGTCTGGTTGATGTCAAGCCATCAGATGCGATGCTGTAACGGCTAGAAACCCTCTGGGGTGCTGACGGACGAGAAGCGGCGCTCAGCATCCTTGCGTCCGGTGATGTCGGTCAAAAATGCAAACATACCCATCATATCTCCGTGTGTAGATCGGTGGGGGACGTACACCGCGCGGATATCTTTCGGAATACCGCCTTGAATGACATGCCGCTCGTATCGCACCGTCTCGCCTCGCAAGGCTTGTTCGAGGGGGCGTTTAACCTGTTCGTACATCAGTGGACCGAGTGCTTCTTGCACGGTTTTTCCTTGCAGCTCCTCAATCGTTTTGTTAAATAACTGCGCGCAGGCTTGGTTGCAGAACGTGAGGGTTTGATCCATCGTGACGTAGGCGATCACATAAGGTGCATTGTCTGTGAGGGTGCGCAGTTTATGCTCGGATTCAACCAGAGCGGCATCGGCCAGCTTGCGTTGTGTGATATCCCCACAAATCGCCACAAAGCGATGTTGGCCGGAGTATTTGTAATCGGACAGACTTAACTCCATCGGAAAGGTTTGGCCATTCCGTCGCAGCGCAGTCACCTCCACCGTTTGTCCAACCAGTTTTGAAATTCCGGTGCGCTTGTAGCGTTCAATACCCATTTCATGGGCGCCTCGCAAATGCTCGGGCATGATGCATGAAATATTGTGGCCAAGCATGTCCGATTCGGCATATCCAAACAGCGCTTGCGACGATGCGTTCCATTTGAGCACAGCCCCTCTATCGTCGATGACGACCACCGCGTCGTGAGCCACTTCAAGAATTGAGTTCAATTCCTTTTTACGGGCGCGGATGTTGTCAATCAATTCAACCCGAGCCGTGTGTAATTGATTAAGCAATTGCGCCACTTGGGCCAATTCGGTACTTGGAAATTGGCGGGGATCACAGACAACCGGCTGATTGGCCAATTGCGCTTGAATGACCTCAGACAAAGCAGTGATGGGTTGCAACTGTTTTTTGATCAGCCAGACCAACCCGGGTATACAGAGTGCCAACAACGCCACGGTGATCATCAAATTCGAGACGATGTGTCCGTCGACCTGCGCGCGAAGGGGCCCCAGGGACGATACGATACCCAGACTCCAGTCGGTCCCGGGTACTGCGGTAAAGTGAATAAGTGAGTCACCCATACGGGGTTCAAGCTGCTCAATGGGGGCGGCCCCCGTGCGGGACAGCTGGGTGCTCCAGGCTTGCTGGAGCGACTGGTTCAAGGTTTGACCGATACGGTCCAGTGCGGGGTGAGCCAGGTATTTAAGCACCTGATCGGAGGCATCTTTGTAAGCCACAAATACGTACTCTTGATCCGAGGTACTTAAGCGGACCAACTGGGAGAAGGGGTTGTCCTGTGTGAGGATCACAAAGCCAGTGATGGCGCCCAGAAAGCGCTGATCCTTGTCCAATATCGGCACACAGATGGTAATTCCGTGCATTTTTCTCAGTTTGCTGACCAGTGGCTGGCTGACAACCGGCTGATGGGTCGCTTTGAGTGTCTTAAAATACGGTCGATCCGCAATATCGACCGATTTTTCATTGCGATAGGACAAATCGGGCAGGTCCCCGACATAATGTCCGTCCGCATCAAAGACCAGAATGTCATCGAACAGGGTCAACAAGGCTTGCTGGTGTGCCAATGTTGTTTGCCATTGTTGCACCGGCTGGGTATTCAAACTGGCCATCGTTACGTTCGAGCCGGCCAGTCGCTCAAGGGCATTGATGCGTGTCGCAATCAGTTGGCCGACCCGTTGCGCCAGCTTGCTCCCCGTTTGTTTGACACTCTGATATTGCATGTTGACACCGCGCTGCTCCTCACGGATGTGCGAAATCACCATGGCCACGCCCGTGATGAGCGCGGCACATAGCAGGCTGATCCCGATCAAACGGGTCGAGAGCTTTTTGAACAGTGAGGGCATGGGCTGGCGAGCACGCTCCGTGCGTTATTTGGTGCGGTCAGAGAATTGACTTATTATCAACCCCGCAAGAACAAATCAAACGATGGAATTGACGATGCTTTCAAAGGGTATTAACCGACTGCGGTTCGCGTTGTGGGTGGCGCTGGTGGCCTTGTTGTCCGCCTTGTATTGCCAGTATCAATTGGGTTGGTTGCCCTGTCCATTGTGCGTGATGCAACGGGTTGGGTTGGTGTTGGTCTTGCTGTCGGGCGTTGTGGGGGTGGTGGCTGGACGCATGAACAAAGCGGCCGGCTTTTGGATGGGTTCGGTGGGTGTTGCCATGGGAGGGCTGTTGACCGTGGCAGCGGCCGGACGGCATCTGTGGGTGTTGGCCCATCCGTCCGTCAGTTGCGGGATTGACCCGCTGGAGACAGCCATCAACGCCAATTATCTGGTGAACCTGTTTCCCTGGCTGTTGCAGGCGGACGGCCTGTGCACAACCCCTTATCCCTCGGTGTTGGGACTGCCACTGCCTGCTTGGGGGCTGATTAGCGGACTGATCCCCGTATTGACGGTCCTGAGCTTAACAAGAGCCAGACGAGGCTGAGGTGTTGCTCAGTGGGGAGGTGGCCAGTGTCAAGGTACCTGTCGGGAAAATATCCAGCGCGGACAAGCCGCAGGCTGGGGATTGTGCGGCCGTTTTCTTTTCCAGCGTATCGACATATTCGAGCAGCAGTGCAAACGCGCTGGTCAGTTCCGCGGAGCGTTTCTGAGTCACGGTTTTCATCAGCGTGGCAATTGCATTTTCCAGGGATTCGATCCGATGCAGTGAATCTTCATCGGACGCTGCAACGGGGTTGTTAGCGGCGACGATGGCATGATTTTGCCCGATGGCTTTGAGGATGATGGGTTGCACGGTTCCACCTTCTGAACATTCGTTTTGTTGTTGTAACTATGCCTGATACCTCGGACACGCAAGCGTCTGAATAGGCTGTAAAAAAGGTCACGATTCAAGCGATTATGTAATTTTGCTTACGAGGCCATCAGGCCTGCCTCGAGTTGTGTGGAACACATGGGTATCTGATTGAATCGTTTACAAAAAACACTGTTTCGACCGTGATTTTTGGCTGCATACAGGGCCTCGTCCGCACATTCGAGCAGGGTTTCCGCATTCGGGACCGCCGGGCAAATCTGCGTAACGCCAAACGAGGCAGTCACCACAATCGCCTGTTCCTTATACATCACCGGCTCAACACTCATGGCTTGTCGCAGGCGTTCCGCCACCAGGCACCCGCCGTGAAGATCCGTATCGGGTGCTATCAGCAAAAACTCCTCGCCACCATAGCGGGCCAGTAAATCGTGTCCGCGGATCAGCGGCTTGCAGCGCCTTGAAATTTCTTGCAACACCAGGTCGCCCGCCTGGTGTCCGTAGGAGTCGTTGATATGTTTGAAGTGATCCAGGTCAAACATGATGACTGCCAAATCAAGACCATGGTCGCGCGCGCTGCTAAAAGCCATCGGGAAACGCTGCTGGATGTGGCTGCGGTTGTACATCGAGGTCAAGGCGTCCGTGATGCTGCTTTGTTCCAGGGCCTCCAGGGTATCAAGCAGCTTTTTCTGGTAGTACGCGGCGTCCGTGGTGTCCATCACCACGATGGCAACATGGTCGCAGCTATCGTCGTACTGGATGGGTTGAATAAACACATCCTGGCGCATGTAATCGATTTCATGATTGCTGCCCTGCCCAATCTTGAACTGAAACAGCCAGGGGCGGGACTGCCAGGCAATAAATGCCGGCCGCCTGGTTTTGAATACCAGATCAATTTTTTGTCCAATCCAGTGGTGAGGCAACTCCGGAAATCGTTCAAACAGATTGTCACCGATCAGGCTTTGGGCGTGGATGCCGGAGTGTTTGGCCATAAAATGGTTCCAAGTCTGTATGTGGTATTGCCTGTCAATGACCACAATGCCAATACCGAGGTTCTCGATAATCGAGGCATTGAGTATGTCGCCTGATAAAACCATCGTCACCATCTTCTCCGATTTGCTCACGTGCATGACAAACATGGTGTCCATACGGTCGGCGTACGTACACCACCAGACTCGGTGATCAAACCGTTTGGGTGAATACGGTGAGTATTTGAACGGATGGGTTAGTCCAAATGGAGACTCTCATCTGAGTGCGGATTGGGCGTTAAATAGTGGGTAATTCCTGACGGCACTGACTCACTAAACCCAGCAGACTGATATCGCGTATGCAGCAAGTTCACATCGACCAATTCAGAACCGGCCAGCCTTTGCCATGCGCGGTCTATGATCGCCAGGGCCGCGTATTGCTAAAAAAAGGGGCGCGGATTGAGTCGGGTGATCAGATATCCGCACTGGCAGGTCAAGCCCTGTTTGTTATTCCGGGTGCGATGCACGCTGTTGCACCGGCGCAGACCGTTCTGCAACGCTGCGAGCAATTGGAGCATGATTTAGGCGATGCGCTGAGCACCTCGGGTGTTGCTTTTTCAGGCAAGATGGACCGTATCGTCAAACGGGTCCAGGCGCTGGCCCGCGACCATTTTGATGTCAGCTTTGCCTCGTTGGTTTTGTCTGATGGGCAAAACTATCCGGTATCCCATCAACTGCATACCGGGATTTTGGTGGCGGGTCTGCTGCCCAAGCTACCCATGATTGAGCCCATCCACCACGACAGTTGTATTGCAGCTGCGTTGACCATGAACATCGGCATGCTCACCTTGCAGGCGGTGCTGTTGAATCAGCGCCAACCCTTGACCGTTGAGCAGCAGGCAGCGGTACGGATGCACCCCGAGGAAGGACGACGGGTGCTTGAGGCCCGTGGAGTCAGGGATGTGATGTGGCTGGATGC
>DAITMV010000045.1:0-17689 GCA_036834985.1 Burkholderiaceae bacterium
GTGCTACGGATTGCACAGCTGGCGAATTGGGCCGTGTGTACGCGGCCGCACCCGTCGGGCGCGAGGGATCTGCAACGCTTAACTTAGGGGCTCGCTGCGCCTGTTCGGCCAACGCTTTGCGTTCTTCGTCAGACAACTGCTTGTAGGTTTCCCACTGTTGCTGGCGTTCGTCCTTGGGCAATTCTTTGACGCGCTTGTAATTTTCACGGGCCAGTCGACGCTGCTCAGGCGTCAGTTGTGCCCATTCTTTCATGCGCACCTGCATGCGCTGTTGCTCCTGTTCGGGCAACTCATGGTATTTATTGGCGATTTCCACCCACTTTTTACGACGAACCTCGGGCATGTCGACCCAAGACTGGGCCAGCGGCGCCAATACCTTCTTTTGGGAAACTGTGAGGTCGGTCCAGCGGGAGTCTTTTACTACCACAGCTGCGGGTACTGCACTGCTGGCGGGCTTGACCGCCGATGATGCAGGGGCTGTTAATGGCGCTACGGGAGCAGGGGTGTGATTGATACCGACGTAAGCGAGCGCCGCAATCAGGATTGCGGCTGACGTGAACAACGATATCTTCACAGGACTCATCAGATTCGACTGGCTTCTCCCTCGGGGGCGAGGGTGTTAACCGCCGGTGCCGCCTCGTCTTTGGAGGGGGCAGGACGGTGATTGACATACATGCTAAAACCTTGATCCAGATAGGCCGACAATGGCAGATCATCGGCCAGCACGGCTGAGTCGATCTCTGCAAGCTCCATGGCGCGGTTGGTTTGCTGGTTGTCAGCCACAATCGCGATGCCAAGCGCCAAGGCGATGGCTGGAAGCACTCCAATCATGTTTGACAGCCAGGCCGCCGGGTCGGATTTATTCTGTATCCCTGAGCTGCCGCCCATACCCGCCATGGCCATTCGCGGGACAATGTTAAATGCCCATTGCGAACTGGTTTGACGTTTGCGGGACACCGCCAGTTGCCTGGCTTTTTCAAGGCGTGACTGGGCCGCAGGCGAAATGTCCTGTGTGCTTTTGTTAAGCAGTTGACGAACCTGCCAACCAAACCGGTCTTCTGACATCATAGTGTGATCCCCCGCGTTTTAAGTGCGGCTGCTAAAGTATGTGTTGCTCTGGAACAATGGGTTTTCACGCTGCCTTCGGAACAACCCATCGCAGCGGCAGTTTCTGCCAAATCCATCTCTTCCCAGTAACGCATCAAGAACGCTTCCCGTTGACGAGCTGGAAGCTTTTCCAGCTCTTTTTCTATCAGATGCATGATTTGTGCCCGTTCAACCTGCTTTTCAGAGCTTTCCTGACTGAGATTGAGTTCATCGGATAAAAGTTCAAGTGGATCGATGTCGTCTTCATCGTCCTTTGAAAAAGATGAAAACAGGGTAGTCCAGGTTGACCGTACTTTTTGCCTGCGGTGGTAGTCCAGCGTGGCGTTTTGGAGTATTCGCGTAAATAGCAGCGGCAACTCGGCTGCGGGCCGATCGCCGTATTTTTCGGCCAGGCGCACCATCGCATCCTGCACAAGGTCAAGCGCTGCGTCTTCGTTCTTGACGGCGTACATGGCCGTCTTGAAGGCGCGCTTTTCCACACTGGCAAGAAAATCGGACAGTTCTTTATCGGTTGCCATGACAGCGGCTGCGTTGTGTACAGATTGACATAATTGCGCGTATCGTAACAAAACTGCGCCGTCCCTGCTTGACCAAACTGTAAGAAAGCCTTAATGTTATGGGCTTACCCGTATGTCTCTAGTCCGTGCTTGGTACCCTCACAACGCGAGCAAAAGACGCGCACGAACTCTTGGGGAGGGCCTCAAGGTGTTCACAGCCAACCCGTCCGACACGATTGGACAGTACCGCCGGCGCGCTGCGACATGTCCTTACCTGCGTAGTCCTCGTAAAACTCCCAGGCAATACATTTCGAAGTCAGCCGAGCCCCACGGCTTTGTGGTCAGGGACGGCATCCGCTCAATTTCCCGTGGACTTTGAAAGGATTTCGAAATGGAATTAACCGGCGCAGAAATCGTCGTTCGCAGCTTGCAGGAAGAAGGCGTTCAGCACGTCTTTGGATACCCTGGTGGAGCGGTACTCTATATTTACGATGCTATCTACAAGCAAGAAGCGTTTGAGCACATTCTGGTTCGTCACGAACAGGCTGCTGTTCACGCCGCAGATGCTTACTCTCGTTCAAGTCAAAAAGTAGGTGTGTGCCTGGTGACCTCTGGTCCCGGCCTGACCAATGCCGTAACCGGTATTGCCACTGCCTACATGGACTCCATTCCCATGGTGATTCTGTCCGGTCAGGTGCCCACGCACGCGATTGGTCTGGATGCCTTCCAGGAATGTGACACCGTGGGTATTACCCGTCCATGTGTCAAACACAACTTCCTGGTCAAGGATGTCAAAGACTTGGCGATGACCCTGAAAAAAGCCTTCTACATCGCTAAAACCGGCCGTCCAGGACCTGTTTTGGTCGATATTCCGAAGGACATCACCATTGCCACTACCGATTTTGACTACTCAACCCCGGTTGAGATGCGGTCTTACAATCCGGTGGTCAAAGGTCATCAGGGGCAAATCAAAAAAGCAGTTCAGTTGCTGTTAAGCGCTGAGCGTCCCATGATTTACACCGGTGGTGGCGTCATTTTGGCCGACGCAGCCCCCGAGTTGAACAAACTCGTCGATCTGATCGGTGCTCCGTGTACCAACACTCTGATGGGCTTGGGCGGTTACAAGTCCTCGAGCAATCTGTTTGTTGGTATGCCCGGCATGCACGGTACGTACGAGGCCAACCTGTCCATGCAAAACTGCGACGTATTGCTGGCGGTGGGTGCCCGTTTTGATGACCGCGTGATCGGCAATCCCAAGCATTTTTCGCAAACACCGCGCAAAATCATCCATATCGACATTGACCCATCCTCTATCTCCAAGCGCGTCAAGGTGGATGTTCCCATCGTTGGCAACCTCAAAGAGGTTTTGGTGGAGCTGATCGCCCAGATCGAAGCAACGACCCAGCGTCCAGACGCCGGTGCGATGTCCGCCTGGTGGAGGCAGATCAACGAATGGCGTGGTCAGAAGTGTCTGGCCTATACGCCATCGGACGAGGTCATCAAACCCCAGTCCGTTGTCGAGGCGCTGTGGCGCGTCACCAATGGCGATGCCTTTGTAACGTCAGATGTCGGCCAGCACCAAATGTGGGCGGCTCAGTATTACAAGTTTGACAAGCCACGTCGCTGGATCAATTCCGGCGGTCTGGGCACCATGGGTGTAGGCCTGCCTTACGCCATGGGCGTGCAGATGGCCAATCCGGATGCAGAAGTCGCCGTGATTACCGGTGAGGCTTCCATCCAGATGAACATTCAGGAATTGTCCACCTGTTACCAGTATCACTTCACGCCCAAAATCGTGAACTTGAACAACCGATATCTGGGCATGGTTCGTCAGTGGCAGCAGCTCGAGTATGGCAAGCGCTACTCCGAGTCCTACATGGATGCGCTGCCCGATTTTGTCAAACTGGTTGAGTCTTATGGCCACGTCGGCATGAAGATTGAGCACCCCCGCGATGTAGAGCCTGCGCTGCGCGAAGCCTTTGCCATGAAGGATCGCCTGGTATTTATGGATTTCATCACCGACCGTACCGAAAACGTGTGGCCGATGGTTAAAGCCGGTAAAGGCCTGACCGAGATGTTGCTCGGTTCAGAAGAACTGTAAGGCAGGGGTTATGAATATGAGACATATTATTTCCGTATTACTGGAAAACGAGCCTGGTGCCTTGTCGCGCGTGGTAGGGCTTTTCTCAGCACGGGCGTACAATATCGAAACGTTGACGGTGGCTCCCACCGAGGACGACACACTGTCACGCATGACCATTGTCACCTCAGGCTCCGATGATGTGATTGAGCAGATCACCAAGCATTTGAACCGCCTGATCGAAGTGGTCAAAGTGGTTGATTTGACCGAAGGTCCGCATATTGAACGTGAGTTGATGCTGGTTAAATTGCGGGCCGTTGGCAAAGAGCGTGAAGAGCTCAAACGCACCACTGACATTTTCCGTGGCCGCATCATTGATGTGACAGAGAAGTCTTACACCATTGAGTTGACCGGTAACCGCAGCAAGCTGGACGCATTCTTAGAGGCCATCGACAAAACGGCTATCCTGGAAACCGTGCGTACTGGCGGCTCGGGCATCGGCCGTGGTGAGCGTATTTTGCGCGTGTAATACAGAGCTTTAACCAAACAATCTGAACCTAGTAGGGAAATCAAAATGAAAGTTTATTACGACAAAGACGCAGACCTGTCTCTGATCCAGAAAAAGAAAGTGTCTATTATTGGTTATGGCTCACAGGGCCATGCACACGCGCAAAACCTGCGTGATTCCGGCGTTGATGTCACCGTTGGTCTGCGTAAGGGCGGCGCGTCCTGGTCCAAGGCCGAAGGTGCAGGCTTGAAGGTTAGTGAAGTGGCTGATGCCGTTCGCCAAGCCGATGTGGTCATGATCCTGCTGCCTGACGAAAACATTCCTGACGTGTACAACAAGGAAGTGGCGCCCAACATCAAGGCCGGTGCTGCATTGGCGTTTGCGCACGGTTTTAACGTGCATTACAACCAGGTGGTTCCCCGCAATGACGTGGACGTCATCATGATTGCCCCGAAAGGTCCAGGCCACACCGTGCGCTCTGAGTACCTCAAAGGCGGTGGCGTGCCCAGCCTGATCGCCATTTATCAGGACAAAACCGGTACGGCCAAGGAAGTTGCATTGGCATACGCAGCTGCCAACGGCGGTACCAAGGGTGGCGTGATCGAGACTAACTTCCGGGAAGAAACCGAAACAGACCTGTTCGGTGAACAGGCTGTTCTGTGTGGTGGTGCTGTTGAGTTGGTTAAAGCAGGCTTTGAGACCTTGGTTGAAGCCGGATATGCCCCTGAAATGGCTTATTTCGAGTGTCTGCACGAACTCAAGCTCATCGTTGACCTGATGTATGAAGGCGGTATCGCCAACATGAACTACTCCATCTCCAACAACGCCGAGTATGGTGAGTATGTAACAGGTCATCGCGTGATTGCTGACCAGGCTCGCGCTGCCATGAAAGAATGTCTGACCAACATTCAGAACGGTGAATACGCCAAGCGCTTTATCCTCGAAGGTAAAACCAACTACCCCGAGATGACTGCTCGCCGTCGCCTGAACGCCAAGCACCCGATTGAAATCGTTGGTGAGCAACTGCGTGCCATGATGCCTTGGATCAGCAAAAACAAGCTGGTTGATCAGTCCAAGAACTGATCTGCGTCAGTCATACAGATGCATTTGAGGGCATCTGAGATCGCTTGGTGACCTAAAATCGGCAAAAAATTGTCGAATTTGGCGGCCAAGCGATGTGAAAAGGGTACGACCCATCGGGTACGTGCCCTTTTTTCGCAATACAATGCAGTCATTATTAAAACTAACAACAGACAAATCAAACATGAGCAACGCCTACCCCCACCCCATTATTGCCAGAGAAGGTTGGCCCTTTTTAGCCGCCACCGGCATCGCCGCCTTTGTCATCTCTCACTACGCGCCACTGTGGGTGTCCGTGATAGCGTGGATCATCTTTTTGTTTGTTCTGCAGTTTTTTCGTGACCCGGCACGTTTTATTCCGCAAGGCGCACGTGATGTGATTTCCCCGGCCGATGGCCGCATTGTGGCGGTTGAAAAAACCCGTGACGTGTATGCCAATCGGGATGCGCTCAAAATCAGTGTGTTCATGAATGTTTTTAACGTACATTCGAACCGTTCTCCCGTGGACGGCAAAATCCAGACAGTGAAATATTTTCCTGGCAAATTTGTCAACGCGGATTTGGATAAAGCCTCTACCGAAAATGAACGTAACGCAGTGGTCATAACCACTGCCTCGGGGGCCACGGTCACCTCAGTGCAGGTGGCTGGTTTGATTGCGCGCCGCATCCTGTGTTACGTCGGGGCCGGTGAGTCTTTGAGTCGCGGTCAGCGTTACGGGTTTATTCGATTTGGTTCGCGTGTCGATGTATATTTGCCGTTGGACGCAACGCCCAAGGTCAGTATTGGCGACAAGGTTAGCGCATCGTCAACCGTGCTGGCTGAGCTGGGCGCCTGATTGTTGCCCGGATTGTTGATCAACCCCACACAGGTAATCTGCACACGATGAATTTCCCAAAACGCCGCCGCTTTCGGGCCAATAAGCTTCGTGACGACTTGTTAGATGCCGTCAGACCCTCGCGTCGAGGTATCTATCTGCTACCCAATGCCTTTACCACCGCAGCATTGTTCTGCGGTTTTTATGCCATTGTTCAGGCCATGAACCTGCGGTTTTCCGAGGCGGCCGTGGCGATTTTTTATGCCATGGTGTTGGACAGCCTCGACGGTCGCGTGGCACGCATGACCAATACGCAAAGCGCTTTTGGCGCCGAGTACGATAGCTTGGCCGATATGGTGTCGTTTGGCGTGGCGCCAGCGTTGGTGGTTTACGAATGGTCGCTTAAAGGGATGGGTAAGTTAGGGTGGGTGGCTGCGTTTGTCTATGTAGCAGGTGCCGCTTTGCGTTTGGCCCGCTTTAACACTAATGTCGGCACGGTCGCCAAAGGTTGGTTTCAGGGGCTGCCCAGCCCCGCCGCCGCTGCCTTGGTGGCTGGTTTTGTCTGGGTGATGGATGACGTTAAAATTGCGGGTGCTGATCTGAACTGGCTGGCGTGGGTATTTACAGTGTACGGTGGTTGTACGATGGTATCTAACGCGCCATTTTATTCGTTTAAGGATGTGAATCTGAAGCGCAGCGTGCCGTTTGTGGTGCTGCTGGCGGTCCCGTTGATGTTTGCAATCGTCTCCCAAGACCCTCCCAAGGTTCTGTTCAGCCTGTTTGTTGTGTACGGTGTGTCTGGCTGGGCGATTTGGTTGGTTCAAACGTTTAAGCGTTACCGCACATAAGCCATAACAATAGCTATCAAGCCTCGGAGGAAGTATGTCTGATCGAGTGATCATTTTTGACACCACACTGCGTGATGGTGAGCAAAGCCCTGGCGCGTCCATGACACGCGAAGAAAAAATCCGGATTGCCAAGCAGCTCGAAAAGCTCCGCGTCGATGTGATTGAAGCGGGTTTTGCTGCGGCCAGCAATGGCGACTTCGAGTCCATCAAGGCCATCGCCTCGGTGATCAAGGATTCAACGGTATGCTCGCTGGCCCGTGCCAACGACCGCGACATTTCCAGGGCCGGCGACGCCTTGGCCCCGGCTGAGCGCCGTCGCATTCACACCTTTATTGCCACCTCACCCCTGCACATGGAGGTCAAGCTGCGCATGAGCCCCGATGAGGTGCTCGAGCAGGCCAAGCGGGCCGTGCGTTTTGCCCGTCAATACACTGACGACGTGGAGTTTTCTGCTGAAGACGGTTATCGATCGGAGCTGGATTTTTTAGCCCGCGTCTGTGAAGCAGTGATCAATGAAGGTGCTCGTACCATCAATATTCCTGACACAGTAGGCTACGGCGTGCCACAGTTGTATGGCGAATTTATCCGCAAGTTGCGGGAAATGACACCTAATGCAGATAAGGCCGTCTGGTCGGTACATTGCCACAACGACCTGGGTATGGCGGTGGCCAATTCGCTGGCAGGCGTTGCTGTGGGTGGTGCCCGTCAAATCGAATGCACCATCAATGGCTTGGGTGAGCGCGCTGGAAACTGCTCGCTGGAGGAGGTGGTCATGGCCATCAAGACCCGTCGCGATTTCTTCAATCTGGATCTGAATATTGATACCCAGCATATCGTGGCGGCGTCCAAGCTGGTGTCTAATATCACCGGTTTTGTGGTGCAGCCGAACAAGGCGATTGTCGGCGCTAACGCGTTTGCGCATGCCTCCGGCATCCATCAGGATGGCGTCTTAAAGGCGCGTCAAACCTACGAAATCATGCGTGCAGAGGATGTGGGCTGGTCTGCCAACAAGATTGTGTTGGGTAAATTATCCGGTCGTAACGCCTTTAAGCAGCGTTTGCAAGAGCTTGGCATTGAACTGGAGTCTGAGCAGTCCTTAAACGAGGCGTTTCACCGCTTTAAGGATCTGGCTGATCGCAAGTCAGAAATTTTTGATGAAGATTTGCATTCGCTGGTGTCGGGTGAGGGCATGTCGGCCGAGCAGGAGCATTACCGCTTTGTATCCCTGTCGCAGCATTCTGAAACCGGTGAGCGTCCGCAAGCGGCTGTCGTGTTCAGCGAAGAAGGCCGTGAGGTACGTGCGCAAGCTGAAGGTAACGGACCGGTGGATGCCACCGTCAAGGCGATCGAGTCCCATGTGGGCAGTGGTGCTGAATTGTTGCTCTTCTCGGTCAATGGCATTACGACGGGGACCACGGAATCTCAAGGCGAAGTCACGATGCGCCTGTCCAAGGCGGGTCGTATCGTTAACGGCGTAGGGGCTGACCCTGACATTGTAGTGGCGTCGGCCAAGGCCTATTTGTCGGCATTAAACAAGCTGCATTCAAAGATCGAAAAGCTCAACCCCCAGGTGTGATTTGTCGGGAGGATTAGGCCGGCGCGTTGTGAAACGCGCTGTTTTGGCCTATAATTACTGGTTGCTGTAAATTTAATGCGGCTTTGCACTTTTTGTAGTTGCTAAGCCTTTGTAAACACGTTGCTTTTTGATGTTTCTCTAATGTGGGGCGTCTTGGGCATCGCAAGTGGAATTTAAATCATGACCGTAGAAACCGCACAAAAAGCCGAAATCGTAGCCAGTTACCAGCGCGCCGCTGGCGATACTGGATCCCCTGAAGTTCAGGTGGCACTGCTGACAGCTCGCATCAACTCGCTGACTGATCACTTCAAAGAACACAAAAAAGATCACCACTCACGTCGTGGTCTGTTGAAGATGGTTAGCCGTCGCCGTAAATTGCTTGATTACCTCAAGCGCACCAATGCAGATGCATACCGCGGTCTGATTGAGCGCCTGGGTCTGCGTAAATAATTCAAGGGCGCCTGAGCGCAACCGAACAAAATGCCTGCATCAAACCGTTGCAGGCATTTTGTTTTTGTAATTCGCGTTTTGGGTGCTTGCTCCTGATCTATGTGGGTCGAGGGACATAAAAAGAAAGGAACACAAATTGTTTGAAATTCATTCAGAAAGTTTTCAGTTTGGTCAGCACACCGTCAAGATCGAGACAGGCGAAGTCGCCCGTCAAGCAGGTGGTGCAGTTATCGTTGAAGTAGAGGGTACTGTCGTTCTGGCAACCGTTGTTGCCGCTAAAACTGCCAAACCCGGTCAGGATTTTTTCCCCTTGACCGTTGATTATGTTGAAAAATTCTATGCGGCCGGCCGCATTCCCGGCGGTTTTTTCAAGCGCGAAGCCAAGGCGACTGAAAAAGAAACGCTGACAGCACGTTTGGTTGACCGTCCATTGCGCCCTCTGTTTCCTGAAGGCTTTTACAATGAAGTTCAGGTTGCATTGACGGTCATGTCTTGCAACCCCGAAATCGATCCTGATATTTTTGCCCTGATTGGCGCATCCGCTGCGCTGGCTATTTCCGGTATTCCGTTTAATGGCCCGATCGGTGCGGCCCGTGTGGGTTATTTGGATGGTCAATACATCATCAACCCGACCGCCACCCAGCTTAAAACCAGTCAATTGGATCTGGTGGTGGCAGGTACAGAACAAGCCGTTCTGATGGTTGAGTCCGAGGCCAAGCAATTGTCCGAAGAAATCATGCTGGGCGCAGTGGTGCACGGTCACGAGCAGATGCAGGTGGTCATTAATGCCATCCACAGCTTGGTACAAAAAGCAGGAAAGCCCGCCTGGGATTGGCAGGCAGCGCCTAAGAACGAGCCTCTGATTGCCCAGGTCAAAGCCATTGCTGAAGATGCCGTTCGCGACGCTTACAAAATCACCCAAAAGCAGGCTCGTTCAACGCGTCTGAAAGAAATCACAGCCGACGTTAATGCCAAGCTGGCCGAGCAGGCAACTGCCCAGGGGCAAGAAGCGCCAAGCGCTGCTGAAGTGGGCAACATCCTGTTTGACATGGAAGCGGCCGTGGTGCGTAACCAGATTTTGGAAGGCTCGCCACGTATCGATGGACGCGACACACGTACCGTTCGCCCGATCAGCATCCGCACGGGCGTTCTGCCTCGCGCGCATGGCTCAGCGCTGTTTACACGGGGTGAAACACAAGCCATCGTAGTGGCTACCCTGGGTACCAAGCAGGACGAACAGATCATTGACGCGATTCAAGGTGAATACCGCGAACGCTTCATGCTCCATTACAACATGCCTCCGTACGCCACGGGTGAGTGTGGTCGTATGGGTGCCCCCAAGCGTCGTGAAATCGGTCATGGCCGTCTGGCCAAGCGCGCGCTGGTAGCATGCCTGCCGCCCGATAACGAATTCCAGTATTCCATCCGTGTGGTTTCTGAAATCACCGAGTCCAACGGTTCGAGCTCCATGGCATCGGTCTGCGGCGGCTCATTGGCGTTGATGGATGCGGGCGTTCCTGTGACCGATCACGTCGCCGGTATCGCCATGGGTCTGATCAAAGATGGCAACAAGTTTGCCGTGCTGACCGACATCCTGGGTGATGAAGATCACTTGGGCGACATGGACTTTAAAGTGGCCGGTACCGCCAACGGCGTCACCGCGCTGCAGATGGATATCAAGATTCAGGGTATCACCAAGGAAATCATGCAGGTTGCGTTGGCACAAGCCAAAGAAGGCCGTCTGCATATTCTGGACAAAATGGTAACTGCCTTGGGTGGTGCGCGTCAGGAATTGTCTGATTTTGCACCCCGCATGATTTCCATGAAGATCAATCCCGAGAAAATCCGTGACGTGATCGGCAAGGGTGGCGCTACCATCCGTGCCTTGACAGAAGAAACCGGTACGTCGATTGATATCGGCGAAGACGGCACCATCACCATTGCCTCTGTGGATGCTGCTGCTGGTGAAGAAGCCAAGCGTCGCATCGAAGCGATCACAGCAGAAGTTGAAGTCGGTGCGGTGTATGAAGGCACCGTACTCAAGTTGCTGGATTTCGGTGCAATCGTGAGCGTGTTGCCAGGTAAAGATGGTTTGTTGCACATCTCCCAGATCGCCAACGAGCGCGTTGCCAGTGTCGGTGACTACCTCAAGGAAGGTCAGCAGGTTCGGGTCAAGGTGCTCGAGGCTGATGAAAAAGGCCGTCTGCGCTTGTCCATGAAAGCCTTGTTGACCGAGCAGCCCGCCGCGTCTGAGGCCGCTCCTGCAGCTGATGCGCCTGCGGCAGGTAACGAGTAAGCGGTTTGTGGTAAAGATTGTGTGAGTGTTGATCATGCAATGGGACATCGGTTGATGGCGGAGGAGGGCACAGTGAGAACCATGTTGGCGGTTGCTGTGCGCGAACCCGGCGCAGCCGATGTTTTGCATCTGGAGTCTGTTGTCATACCTGAGCCGGGACCGGGAGAGTTGCTGGTCAAGGTCGCAGCCAGCGGTGTGAATCGTCCTGATTTGTTGCAGCGCCAGGGGCTATACCCGCCGCCGCCCGCTGCTTCCCCTCGGTTGGGCCTTGAAGTGTCCGGTGTTGTGGATGCAGTGGGTGAGGGTGTTCATCGATTTAAAGTGGGTGATGGAGTCTGTGCCTTGCTCAATGGCGGGGGCTATGCCCAGTACGCCGTGGTTCCACAAGGGCAATGTATGCCGGTTCCTGCTGGCGTTAGTCTGGTCGATGCGGCTGGTTTGCCAGAGGTCTGGATGACTGTCTGGAGCAATCTAGTTGAACGCGGTTGTCTGGTGTCTGGAGAGCGCTTACTGGTGCATGGTGGCACAAGCGGTATCGGATGTGCCGCTATTGCATTGGCCCGGTTGCTCGGTGCACAAGTCATTGTGACGGTAGGGTCTGAACTTAAGCGCCAGGCTGCCTTGCAGATGGGGGCCGATGCCGCGATTTTATATACGGATGATGACTGGCCTGAGCAGGTTCGGCTGTGGACCCATGGCCGAGGGGTTGATGTGATTCTGGATATGGTAGCAGGTGCATATCTTGAAAAAAATATCCGTTGTCTGGCCGATGACGGTCGCTTGTGTGTCATCGCCTTGCAAGGTGGACGCACAGCAGTCTTGGATTGTGCGCAGGTGTTGATGCGTCGATTGACGGTAACAGGTTCCACCCTGAGGCCCAGGTCCTTGGTCTATAAGTCAGCGCTTTGTCAGGCCCTTGTGGATAATGTATGGCCAGCGTTGGAGGCGGGGCGCATCAAGCCCGTTGTTTGTGCCAGGTTTCCGTTAGAGCGGGTGGTCGATGCGCATCGCATGATGGAGTCGGGGCAGAACATTGGAAAAATTATATTAACCCATTCGCATATGGATTGATTTTGTGATGACATCAAGAAAAAAACTGATCGCCGGGAACTGGAAAATGAATGGCTCCCTGGAGCAAAACCGCGCCTTGCTGCAGGCATTAAAGGCGGAGTTGCCCGCGTCGGTTGAGGGTGCTGTATTTGCCCCGTTTCCCTATGTGGCGCAGTTGCAGGCCGAGTTGAGTGGTTCGTCCTGGGTCTGGGGTTCGCAAGATGTATCCGCTCAGGCCAGCGGTGCCTACACGGGTGAGGTCTCAGTGGCCATGCTCAAGGAGTTTGGAGTGACGGCCGCCATTGTGGGTCACTCAGAGCGTCGCGCCTATCATGTTGAAAGCAGTGCGCTGGTTGCGCAGAAGGCCAAGGCGGCGATCGAAGGCGGGCTGATCCCCGTTGTATGTGTCGGCGAGACGTTGGAGGACCGCGAAGCCAACAAAACCTTTGATGTCATCGCCAGTCAGCTCGATCCGGTCGTGGAATTGTTGGCCAAAAGTGTAAATAATGGTGTCTGGCCAGTGGTCTTGGCGTATGAGCCGGTGTGGGCCATAGGCACAGGAAAAACCGCGACACCAGAGCAGGCCCAAGAGGTGCACGCCTTTATTAGAGATCGTGTACAAACCATGCTGGGCAAAGATGTGGCACAATCGCTCCGCATTTTGTATGGCGGCAGTGTCAAGGCGTCCAATGCATCCGAATTGTTTGGCAAACCTGATATAGATGGCGCTTTGGTTGGTGGCGCTTCGCTGGTTGCAAGCGACTTCCTGGGAATTATTTCTGCTGCAAATGAGTTAAAATAACGTTATGGCTATATTTCATTCGATTCTGATTGTTCTGCAAGTAGTGGCAGCCTTGGGCGTCATTATTTTGGTCTTGCTTCAGCAAGGCAAGGGTGCAGACATGGGCGCTGCATTTGGCAGCGGAACCTCTGGGAGCCTCTTCGGAGCTACCGGTTCGGCTAACTTTCTTAGCCGAAGTACCGCATTTTGTGCTACTCTCTTTTTTCTGTGCACATTGGGACTTTCCTTCATGTCGCAGCCGGCTCAAAAGACTGGTGGTGGCGTAATGGAGAGTGTGTCTCAGCCAAAACCGGCTACCGCTGGTTCCCCGGTTACAAGCGACGGCTCAACAAAGCCTGCTGCTCCTGCTAGCCCGGTTCAAGACATTCCCAAGTAATACATACTGCCGACGTGGTGAAATTGGTAGACACGCTATCTTGAGGGGGTAGTGGCGTAAGCTGTGCGAGTTCGAGTCTCGCCGTCGGCACCAATAAAAAATGCAGAAAGCCGGTTCTTCCTAAAAGTAGCCGGCTTTTTTTTGGGCAAGTATATAAACGCTGCATTGCAGCACTGAGAGGGCAACCATGAATTTGGAAGGTTACTTTCCTGTTCTCCTGTTTATGTTGGTCGGTTTAGGCGTCGGTGGTGGCGCCATGTTGGTCGGGGCGCTGTTGGGTCCCAACAAACCGGACAGTCAAAAATTATCCCCGTACGAGTGTGGTTTTGAAGCGTTTGAAGACGCACGAATGAAGTTTGACGTTCGTTACTACCTGGTTGCCATTCTGTTTATTCTGTTCGATCTGGAAATCGCGTTTCTGTTTCCATGGGCCATTGCCTACCGTGAAATTGGCGCGGTTGGCTTTTGGGCCATGATGGTTTTTCTGGGTGTTCTGGTGGTCGGCTTCATCTATGAGTGGTCACGCGGCGCCCTGGATTGGGAATAAAGCGTCAGTTTAGGATATAGAGGTTGGTATGAGTATTGAAGGCGTCTTGAACGAAGGCTTTGTAACCACTACAGCCGACAAGTTGATTAACTGGACTCGCACGGGATCGCTGTGGCCCATGACGTTTGGTCTGGCTTGCTGTGCCGTCGAAATGATGCATGCGGGTGCATCCCGCTATGATCTGGACCGGTTTGGCGTGATCTTCCGTCCCAGCCCACGTCAGTCTGACCTGATGATCGTTGCCGGCACGCTGTGCAATAAAATGGCGCCCGCCTTGCGCAAGGTGTACGACCAGATGGCCGAGCCACGCTGGGTGTTGAGCATGGGTTCTTGCGCCAATGGCGGCGGTTATTACCATTACTCCTATTCGGTGGTCCGTGGTTGCGACCGGATTGTGCCGGTGGATGTGTATGTCCCCGGTTGCCCTCCGACTGCCGAGGCGCTGATGTACGGCATTTTGCAGCTGCAAAATAAGATTAAACGCACCTCGACGATTGCACGTTGAGATTTCTGGGTTCATGACCATGTCAGAAAAACTCGCCTCCCTACAAGCTGCTGTGGCCGATGTGCTGGGTGACAAACTATTGTCCTGCACCATTGCCCTCAATGAGTTGACCATTGAAGTCAGCGCCCAGCAGTTCGTGGACACCTGTACCGCTTTGCGTGATGCATCCTCACTCAAATTTGATCAACTGATTGATTTGTGTGGTGTTGATTACAGCGCCTACAAAAACGAGGTTCGCGACAGCAAGCGCTTTGCCGTGGTGCTTCACTTGTTGTCGGTTAACCGCAATCAGCGTGTGCGTGTGTGTGTCTTTTGTGAGGACGACGATTTTCCCGTCATGGCCTCTTTGGTGGATGTCTGGAGCACCGCTGCGTGGTACGAGCGTGAGGCCTTTGATGTCATGGGAATCGTCTTTGAAGGCAATCCCGATTTGCGCCGTATCCTGACTGACTACGGTTTTGTCGGTCACCCGTTCCGCAAGGATTTCCCGCTCTCCGGTCACGTTGAAATGCGCTATGACCCCGAGCAGCGACGCGTCATTTACCAACCGGTCACAATTGAACCACGAGAAATCACCCCACGCATCGTGCGTGAAGAGCAGTATGGGGGCTCACGCTAATGGCTGAAATCAAGAATTACACGCTGAACTTTGGTCCTCAGCACCCAGCCGCCCACGGCGTGCTGCGCCTGGTGCTGGAGCTTGATGGCGAAGTGGTGCAACGCGCCGATCCGCACATTGGTCTGTTGCATCGCGGTACCGAAAAGCTGGCTGAACACAAGACATTTATTCAGGCGCTGCCCTACATGGATCGTCTGGATTATGTATCCATGATGGCCAATGAACATGCCTACTGCATGGCCATTGAAAAGTTGTTGCAGATTGATGTACCGCTACGCGCGCAGTACATCCGCGTGATGTTTGATGAAATTACCCGCTTGCTGAATCACCTGTTGTGGCTGGGCGCACACGCGCTGGACGTAGGCGCCATGGCGGTGTTTCTGTATGCCTTCCGTGAGCGTGAAGACTTGATGGACTGCTATGAGGCCGTCTCTGGTGCCCGTTTGCACGCGGCCTACTACCGCCCGGGTGGCGTGTACCGCGATCTGCCAGACACCATGCCCCAGTACAAGGCATCCAAGGTTCGCAACCAAAAGCAGATCGACAAGCTCAACCAAACCCGCAACGGGTCACTGCTCGATTTTATCGAAGAGTTCACGGTTCGTTTCCCCAAGTATGTAGATGAATACGAAACCCTGTTAACCGACAACCGTATCTGGAAGCAGCGTCTGGTGGGTGTGGGAGTGGTCAGCCCCGAGCGTGCGCTGTCCATGGGCTTTACCGGCGCGATGTTGCGCGGCTCGGGCATTGCATGGGACTTGCGCAAGAAGCAGCCCTATGAGGTCTATGACCGTCTGAATTTCGATATCCCGGTTGGCAAAAATGGCGACTGCTATGACCGTTATCTGGTGCGCGTTGAAGAAATGCGTCAGTCCAATAACATCATCCGTCAATGTATCGACTGGCTTCGTGCCAACCCCGGTCCGGTCATGACCGATAACCACAAAGTGGCACCTCCTGCCCGTGTGGACATGAAGTCGAACATGGAAGAGCTGATTCACCATTTCAAGCTGTTCACCGAGGGCATGCACGTGCCAGAAGGTCAGGCCTATGCCGCCGTTGAACATCCCAAGGGTGAGTTCGGTATTTATCTGGTCGCCGATGGCGCGAACAAGCCGTATCGCTTGAAAATTCGCGCGCCAGGTTTCGCACACCTGCAAGGGCTGGACGAGATGTCCCGCGGTCACATGATCGCAGACGTGGTCACCATCATTGGTACCCAGGATATCGTGTTCGGTGAAATTGACCGCTAATCGAGTAGTTGAGGAATCATGCTGAGCGATAACGTTTACCGTCAAATCGACCGTGAATTGACCAAATACCCTGCCGATCAAAAGCAGTCAGCCGTGATGTCGGCGCTGCGTATTGCACAGGTTGAGTTGGGGTGGCTTCCCATGGAAGCGATTGAAGCCGTAGCCAACTACCTCGATATGCCGGCCATTGCTGCGTACGAAGTAGCAACGTTCTACAACATGTACGACTTAAAACCCGTTGGCAAACACAAGATCACGGTGTGCACCAACTTGCCCTGTGCTTTGTCCGGCGGAACCCACGCCGCTGAGCGCTTGAAGCATAAGCTGGGTGTTGGTTTCAACGAAACAACCGCAGATGGTTGCTTTACCCTCAAAGAGGGTGAATGCATGGGTGCCTGTGGTGATGCCCCCGTGTTGCTGGTGAACAATCATCGTATGTGTAGCTTTATGTCCGACGAGAAGCTGGACCAACTGATCGAGGAGTTGAAGTCATGACCAGTTTGCACAATCGTCACATCAATCCGGTGATTCTGGCCGGGCTTGATGGCAACAATTGGCGTTTGGCCGATTACCAAAAGCGGGGTGGTTACACTGCGCTTAAAAAGATTCTGTCTGAAGGCATCAAGCCTGAAGACGTCATTGCGGAAGTCAAAAAATCCGCGTTGCGTGGTCGTGGTGGCGCAGGTTTTCCCACCGGTTTGAAGTGGAGCTTCATGCCCCGTCAGTTCCCAGGTCAAAAATATCTGGTGTGTAATTCTGACGAAGGCGAGCCGGGTACATTCAAGGATCGCGACATTATTCGCTATAACCCGCATGCCCTGATTGAAGGCATGGCTATCGCCGCCTACGCGATGGGTATCACGGTGGGGTATAACTACATTCACGGCGAAATCTGGGAAACCTACGAGCGTTTCGAAGAGGCCCTCGATGAAGCCCGTGCGGCCGGCATGCTGGGCGACAAAATTCTCGGCAGTGAGTTTTCTTTCCAGTTGCACGCTCATCATGGATACGGCGCATACATTTGTGGTGAAGAAACAGCCTTGATCGAGTCCATTGAAGGCAAAAAAGGACAACCACGCTTCAAGCCGCCGTTCCCCGCGTCATTTGGCGTGTATGGCAAGCCGACCACCATCAACAATACCGAGACATTTGCCGCTGTGCCGTTCATTTTGTCCAATGGAGGCGACTGGTTCCTTAATTTGGGCAAACCCAACAACGGCGGTACCAAAATTTTCTCGATGTCCGGTGATATTGAGCGCCCGGGCAATTACGAGATACCCC
>DAITMV010000046.1:0-17615 GCA_036834985.1 Burkholderiaceae bacterium
CGAAGAGTTAAAACTATTTTCATTGATGCGGTTCAGGATGTCCGAGGCGGTGGTGGGCGCGCCTTTGCGGACATTCGGTTTGATGTGAACAATCACCACGTCGGCGCTGTGGCGATCATAAATGAGCGGAAAAGTCGAGGGGTTGCCCATGTAACCGCCATCCCAATAATGCTGCCCATCGACCTGAACCGCCTGAAAAATAAACGGCAGGCATGCCGATGCCAGAATCGCCTCAGCGCACATGTCGGGGTTTTTGAACACCCGCACCTTGCCGGTTTCCACATTGGTGGCGCTGATGAACAGCTTGATATGGTCCTGGGTCCGCAGCGCCTCAAAGCGGACATGCCTTTCGAGCACTTCACGCAAGGGATTAATGTTCAGCGGGTTCAGTTGGTAAGGTGAAAAAATTCGGCTGGCAAAATCCATCGCTATAAACATGGGTGAATGCTCCAGCGAAAACCCGCCCAGCCATTTGTCCCAGGGCATGGCCTTATACGGGCTGTACTGCGCCGAGGTGTTGGCCACATCCTGCCAAAAATCATGAAGCGCTGTGCGGGCCTGTTCGGCTCCCCCGTCGCATAGCCCCTGCGCCAATACCGCCGCATTCATTGCTCCGGCACTGGTCGCACTGACCCCTTCAAAGGCCAGACGGCCATCTTCGAGCAGCTTATCGAGCACACCCCAGGCGAATGCGCCATGTGCGCCACCGCCCTGTAATGCAAGGTTGACCACGCGAGGGGTACGCTCTGTGTTGCGGGTTGATCGAATCACTATGGGCTCCGGTTCAGTGCAGCGTCCAGCCACCATCCATCGGCAGCGCCGTTCCCGTCATCGATGCACCGGCGTCGGAACATAAAAACACCGCCAGCGCGCCCAGTTCTTGAACTTTGACGAACTCCTTGCGGGCCTGGTGCACCAACATCACGTCGCGTACTACATCGGCCTCGGGAATATTGTGCGCCCTGGCTTGGTCAACAATCTGTTTTTCGACCAGCGGGGTGAGTACGTAGCCCGGGCAAATCGTATTGGCGGTGATGCCCTGCTCGGCCACTTCCAGCGCGATGGTGCGGGTCAAACCCACCATGCCATGCTTGGCGGCCACGTACGCCGACTTAAAAGGAGATGCCGTAAGACCGTGCGCTGAAGCCACGTTGATGATGCGGCCAAATTGGCGGGCGATCATGCCCGGCAACACCGCTTTGGTCAGGTGAAAAGCCGAGGACAAATTAATCGCCAGAATCTGGTCCCACTTGTCGTCAGGAAAATCCACAATCGGCGCCACATGCTGAATGCCCGCATTGTTCACGATGATGTCGACCTTGCCAAAAGCGGCCTCGGCCTGCGCGGCCAAATCACGAATCTGGGCAGGAACCGACATATCGGCAGCAACAAACAAGGTCCTGACCTTACATTCACTTTCAATGGCCTGCCGTATGCCGTCAACCTCCGGTGCGTTGGCAAACGAATTGAGGACAATATCAGCGCCTTCAGCGGCCAATGCCCTCGCGATCCCTAAACCGATACCACTGGTTGAACCCGTCACAATTGCAACCTTGCCTTTTAACATCGCTTGCTCCTTGGTTTGTTAGCTCGTAAATAGAACGGCACTACAACAGCGAAACGTCAACGACAACTACAATGGGTGAGGCAAAACAAGGTACTTCACTGTGGACCGAATGGGTCAGGAAACTGGGCAACTACATCCGGTCTGAGAACGAACCGCCACATATCGCACACAACAAGTCATGACAACAGAACACTTTGAACTCAAAGGCGTGATCGACACCCTCGCCGCCCGCACATTTGAACCCATCCTCAGACAGGTATTTAAACGGTTAGTCGGTCCACCGCAGACCGTCAGAGCACAGCGTCTGGTGGTCAAAGCGCTTGCAAAATCAATGCCCGGCTGCTTCGGAGTAAAGTACGCCGAAATTGTTACAAATCAAGTAGTTACCGAGAAAATAAGCCCCACCTCAGTGCCCGTCGGACGCCAGGAATCACCGGGCGTTATCTTGTATTTGCATGGCGGTGCATTTTGCCTGGGGGCACCCGGTACACACCGCAGCATCACCTCTCGACTGGCCAAGTTGACCGGCATGACGGTGTGGGTTCCTGACTACCGCCTGGCCCCGGAACACCCCTACCCGGCCGCACCCGAAGATTGCCGTGCGGTGTACAACGCCATCATTCAGTCAGGCGTACCT
Source organism: Burkholderiaceae bacterium (assembly GCA_036834985.1). Lineage (GTDB taxonomy): Bacteria > Pseudomonadota > Gammaproteobacteria > Burkholderiales > Burkholderiaceae_B > DAITMV01. Next base: position 2,205 of record DAITMV010000046.1, read on the forward strand.
GCATCGAACATCGTGATTGCGGGTGATTCGGCTGGTAGCGCTTTGGCCCTGGCGCTGGCACATCAACTGCGTGATGAAGGTCGCGAGATGCCCGCCGCCCTGCTACTGCTGTCGCCATTTACAGATTTGACACTCGGCCGAACCAGCATCCGCGACCGCGCCGATCGCGATCCGATGTTAAGTCTGGGTTGGTTAAGCGGCTCCATGCAAGCGTATGCCTGCCCGGTGGGACGCTCCTTGCACGCACCCAGTCAGCCAATGAAGAATCTGCCACCGATGCTGATTCAAGTGGGAACCGAAGAGGTATTGTTTGACGATGCGATGAGCACTTACGAAATGGCTCAGACCGCGGGTACTCCCGCCAGGCTGGAGGTATACAAGGGGCTGTGGCATGTGTTCCAGTTGCAGGCCGGCATGTTGCCCGCAGCCAGCCGCGCGATTGAGCAACTGGCTGCGTTTGCAATCGGGGCCGTCAGCGCTAAGGCCTGAGCCCCGAGTGATTCGAGGGTGATTTATGCCAGATCAAACCGATCGGCATTCATCACCTTCACCCAAGCGGCCACAAAGTCAGACACAAACTTCGGCTGGGCATCCTGACAGGCATACACCTCGGCCAGCGCCCTCAGTTGAGAGTTCGAGCCAAATACCATGTCAGCCAGCGTACCGGTCCACTTCTGTTGACCCGTGGCGCGGTCGCGCCCTTCCAGCACACCCGCTTGCGTAGCAGATCGGGACCACTGTGTACTCATATCGAGCAGATTGATAAAAAAGTCATTGCTCAAGGTTTCTGGTCGCTGGGTCAACACGCCATGTGCCGCTTGACCGGTGTTGGCGTTTAATACCCGCAATCCTCCGACCAATACGGTCATCTGGGGAGCGGTCAAGCCTAACAGGTTGGCCTTGTCGATCAGCCGCTCAGCCGCCGTGTCCTCCAAGCCCTTGCGGGTGTAGTTGCGAAAGCCGTCGGCGGTCGGTTCAAGCACGGCAAAAGACTCTGCATCAGTCTGCTCGGCCAAGGCGTCTGTACGGCCCGGCACAAAGGGCACGTTGACGACATGCCCGGCTTTGCTCGCCGCCGCTTCAATGGCAGCGCCACCTGCCAACACGATGATGTCCGCCAGCGAGATCTGTTTGCCTCCACCGGCTGTACCGTTGAAGTCTTTCTGAATGCCTTCGAGCGTAGCCAATACCTGAGCAAGCACAGCCGGTTGATTCACTTCCCATGACCGTTGCGGTGCCAGGCGAATACGGGCGCCATTCGCACCACCTCGCTTGTCGCTGTTGCGGTAGGTGGCCGCCGAGGCCCAGGCGGTATTGACCAGTTGAGCGATGCTCAAACCACTGGCCAGGACCTTGGCCTTGAGTGCAGCCACGTCGGCGTCGTCCACCAAGGGATGATCCACAGCAGGGACCGGATCTTGCCAGATCAGGTCTTCCTTGGGGACCAGGGGGCCGAGGTAGCGGGCTTTGGGGCCCATGTCACGGTGGGTCAGCTTGAACCAGGCGCGGGCATAGGCATCGGCAAACTCGGCCGGGTTGGCCAGAAAATGGCGTGCAATTTTTTCGTAGGCCGGGTCCATGCGCAAGCCCAGGTCAGCGGTCGTCATCATCGGGGCATGACGTTTGTTGGGGTCGTGGGCATCAACAACGGTATTGGCACCGGCGCCGCCTTTGGGCGTCCACTGATGGGCACCCGCTGGGCTCTTGGTCAACTCCCAGTCGTACTTAAACAGGGTTTCAAGGTAGCCCATGTCCCACTGTGTGGGGTTGGGTTTCCAGGCCCCTTCGATGCCGCTGGTGGTGGTATCACCTGCTTTGCCGCTGCCATGGGCATTGATCCAGCCCAGGCCCTGATGTTCAATCGGCGCGCCTTCCGGTTCAGGCCCAACCAACGCCGGATCACCGGCACCGTGGGCCTTGCCAAAGGTGTGACCGCCTGCCACCAGCGCCACGGTTTCGTAATCGTTCATCGCCATGCGGGCGAATGTTTCGCGGATATCGCGTGCCGAGGCCACCGGGTCGGGTTTGCCATTGGGGCCTTCCGGATTCACGTAAATCAAACCCATTTGAACGGCCCCCAGGGGGTTTTCCAGCTCGCGGTCGCCGGTATAGCGCTGGTCGCCCAGCCACTGGGCCTCAGGGCCCCAATACACTTCTTCGGGTTCGTAGACATCCGCCCGGCCACCGGCAAAACCGAAGGTTTTAAAGCCCATGGTGTCCATCGCCACGGTACCGGCCAACACAATCAGGTCAGCCCAAGATAACTTGTTGCCATACTTTTGCTTGATGGGCCAAAGCAGGCGACGGGCTTTATCGAGGTTACCGTTATCGGGCCAGCTGTTTAACGGGGCAAAACGCTGCATGCCAGTGCCCGCACCCCCGCGTCCGTCCGCGATCCGGTAAGTGCCTGCGGCGTGCCAGGTCATACGGACAAAGAAAGGTCCGTAATGCCCGTAATCGGCGGGCCACCAGTCCTGGGAGTCGGTCATCAAGGCGGTCAGGTCCTTAACGACCGCGTGCAGATCAAGGCTGTTAAACGCTTCGGTGTAATTGAAATCCTCGCCCATCGGGTCGGTGAGCGGGGAGCTTTGATTCAGTATTTTCAGATTCAGCTGCTTGGGCCACCAATTGGCATTGGTTGGTGTTCCTGCAATCGCTGTTTTGGGGCCATGCCCTGTGAAAGGACATTTTGCTTCGTTTGACATGGTTCTCTCTCCAGCTACGTGTACAGCGTTGTGTGTGTAAGGGTGGTGCTGCGGTTTAATGTAAGTGACGCTGGCTAATAAACAAAGACAATAGTTTTTATAATGATTATTAGTTAAAACTATACAACACGCTGGGGCTAGAGCACCCACCACAACGCCAGAGACACAAACACCAGGCTCATCACATTACCAATCATGACAAGCGAGGCAACGCGCTCTGGCTCTTGTTCGTATTTTTCTGCAAATACAAAATTAAGCACGGCGGGCGGTAAAGCACCAAACACAATCAACATGGCTTGATGCGATGGCAGCAAGGGCAACACCTGCGTCATCGCGTAAGCAATCATCAAACCAACCACCGGACAAAACACCGCGCCTATCAAACCAATTTTAATATCGGATAGTTGCGATTGTGTGAGCCTGACTCCCAAGGAAAACAGCAACAGCGGAATCGACACGTCACCCGTCAGTTTGACGGCATAGACCAACGGATCCCAGATATGAATGTGCAGCACGCTGACCAACAAACCGGCAATGGCAGCAGCAATGACGGGCTCTTTCCACAAACGGCTTAAGCTAGCTTTGTGGTCTAGCATCCACGTACCCAGCGCATAGTGCAAGGTATTTTCAACAAAAAACATCATCACCGCAGCGGGCAAAGCTTGTTCGCCAAACGCCAGCACGGCCAGTGGCAAGCCCATATTGCCACTGTTGGTGAACATCATCGGAGGCACAAAGGTGTTGGTTTGCACACCCAGAATGCGAGCCATGGGAATGGCCAGCAAGCCCGAGCCCAACACCACCGCCAGCGCCCCTACCGCGAGCAGCCAGTAGGTACTCAGGTCGAAGGATTTGGACGCCAGGGCGGCAAACACCAGCGCTGGAACAAACACGTCCATGTTGAGCTGGTTGGCAAATGTCATGTCAGGCCGTTTGAACCGCGCGTAGGCAAACCCGGCGGCCACGATGGCAAAAATCGGAAATATGACGGACACAATCCGCTCAAACATGGCTTATCTCGATGTTGGCGCGCCGGGCGCCGAGGATTTGGGGATCACGCTGATGGTGCCGTTGTTCTCGAGTATGGCCGAGTGCACCTGCTCAATCGTGCTGACCCCGGCGCCGCGCAGGGCCGCATTTAATTCATTATGGGTCATTTGTGCTCGCTGCATGACTGCCTCATACAAATGTCCATTGTGGATCAGCACCTCCGGGCGGCCCTCGACAAAGAGCTCCACCCTACGGTAGCGGTAGGTGACATAACCCACTACAAAATTGACTGCGACCAGGGTGGTCGCCGAGATCATGCCGCCAATCAGAGAGTTGTCGCCGCCGTTCATCGAGTTTTGCACGGCGTTGGACAACACCAGCAACAGCACCAGATCAAACGGCGCGAGCTGTGCAATCTGCCGCTTGCCAGTTAACCTCAGCAGGACAATCAAAAACGCATACACCACCAGCGCCCGGAACAAAAACTCCCACCAGGGCAAAGACATGGACCACATCAACAGGGCTCCTTGGCGCTTCTAGGCCAGCGGTAAGGCGGCGCGACTCTCGCCGTGCTTCATCAACCAAACTCGATCGGGATCAACCCCTCGGGCTTTCAAAGCAAGGGCCAACTCACGGGGCGGGTCATCAAACGCCTCCTGGGTGAGCATAAAGGTACCCCAATGGACACCCATACATTGCCTGGCTTCCAGATCGAGCATCAGTTGCACCGCGTCGGCCGGGTTCACGTGCATGTTTTTCATGAAATCGCGTGGCAGGTAGGCACCGATGGGTAGCGCCAAAAAATCCACCGGTCCCATACGCCGACGAATGGTTTTAAAATCGTCTGAGTAACCCGTATCGCCCGGGAACAAGAACTGCCACGGGTTTTTGCGGGTCCGCATCCATTGCACCAGGTATCCGCCCCACAGGGTGGCATTGGTATCAAACGGGGTGCGGCGGCTCCAGTGCTGAGAGGGGGTCAGGTGAATACGAATCGGTTTGGCCAACTCGTTGCCTTGGCGGTCGGTGTGAACGTCGAACTGATCCCACCAATCGAGCTCAATCACGTTGCGGATATGCCGCGTATCAAACCACTGCTTTAAGCCCAGCGGCACACATATCTGCGGACGCTGCCCGGCACGCATCATGGCCATCAGCGTCGCTTCACACAGATGATCGTAATGATTGTGTGAAATAAGGATGAGGTCGATCGGGGGTAAGTCCTGGGGCTTGAGCGGCGGTGGCACGCGGCGTGGAGCACCCATACGACCATAGGGCCCAGCAAAGCTAGCCAGTGTGGGGTCGATAAGGATGTTTAACCCACCCACTTGCAACAAAATCGTCACATGCCCAAGCCATGTCACCACGGGATCGTCGTGTCGAAGCCCAATGCAATCATGGTCAACTGGGGTAGTCCAATCGCGGGCGAAGGCCTCATAGCCTCCGGCAGGGGGGGATTTCGGTTTGAAGTGTCCCTGTGCCGTACGCCACACCATTTCATACCACGGGAACTGTCCAATCACTACCTCGGGATTGCTGTTGCAAAACCCGTCGCGCCGGTGGTGTGAAGGTTTTATTGTTGTATCCATGCCTTGAGCAAGCCAGAAAAAACCGCCGGTGGTGCGTCCGCCAGGAATCGAACCTGGATCGTAGCCTTCGGAGGGCCACATTCTATCCATTGAAATACGGACGCACAGCAGCGCGCATTGTACCGTGACGTTTGACAAAGGTCTAATCGATCTCTGGCCCCCGTCATTTGCTTCTGTAATACTTGCTCACACGACAAAAACACATCGACTACTTTTATATACCTATGGCGTTAGCAAGCATGCGGGGCGATTTGCGGGGCGGCGTATTTACCGCCGTCGGCGGCATCGGGCAAAGCATTATTTATGGATTGATGGCCTTCTCACCGCTGGGCGTAGCGGGCATTCCCTATGGGATTCACGCCGGGTTATTGTCGGGCATCATCGGCGGGCTGATGGGTTGCCTGCTGGGCCAATCGCCCGTGCAGTTTGGCGGAGCCAGGTCCTCGACCGCCCTGCTAACAGCCGCCTCACTGGGCCTGTTCATCACCAGTCCCGAGATAGCGGCTCAAGGCCCACACATGGCGCTGCAGATCGCCTTGTGCATGATGTGTCTGCAAGTGCTCATGGCCGGTGTCTGGACCATCACTTTTGCCAAGGCTGGCATCGGCAAGCTGGTTTATTTTTTACCAGCAGCCGTGTTGATTGGCCTGAACGTTACGCTCGGTGCGCTATCGGTTGCCAAGCTGATTTCGGCCACCATCGGCTTTCAGGTGTTTGATGGTCCGGGGGCCTTGTTGAAACACCCGGATGGATTTTCCGTGGCCACCGCCATCGTGGCGCTGGGGACGGTCAGCCTGTTTGTCTACCTGCGGATGGTCAGGCGTGACCAGCGGGCTGCGGTGTTTTCAACCGCCACGGGCTTGTTATTGTATTTTTCACTGCACGCGCTATTTCCCGACGGGTTTAGCAGCCGGGGCTGGGGGCCGACCATTCACATCGCGCCACACTGGTTGCTGGGTTCAGACGCGCCAGGTTTGCTTGCGCAAGTACCCGGTATTTTGTGGAACCGCCCAGAGCTGCTGATTCAGTTAGGCGTGGGCAGCGTCGTGACATCGCTGCTGATCATTTTGGAGTCCACCACCAGCGGGTTGACGATCGACCACCGCCTGGGCTCACGACACGACAGCACCGCTGAACTGCGATCGGTAGGTTTGAGCAATGTGTTGTGCGGCCTGATTGGCGCCAGTCCCTCCTCTAACTACATCACCCGCGCAGCACCAGCGGTTGAAATGGGCGCCCGCAGCCGTCGCTCGGAAGGGGCGTACGCCTTGGTGCTGGCGCTCATGTTGTTTGGCATCGGGCAATACATCGAGACCTTGCCGTTGGGCGTTTTTGCCTGCATCGTCGCTGCCTCGTCCGGATTTCTGATTGATGGGAACGCCATTCGCACCGTCAAGCAGGCCTTCGCTGTACCGCGGGTAGCTACTACCACGGCGACAGACGGCACCCCGCAAGTACAAGCCGAGCGCTTTAATGGCTGGGTGGTGATCACCATGCTGGCAACCGGTGCCATGAGCAATTTGTTGATCGCCGTGGTGGTGGGGGTGATCTTTACTGCCGCCTACTTTTTGCAGCGCCAATCGGCCGGTGGTTTGCGAAGCATTACGCTGGCACCCGCCAACCGCTCGCGCCGCGTGCGCCCCACCTCCGATATGACCGCATTGGACGCAGCCTTCCTGGGTGTCGTGTTCATCCGCTTTGAAGGATCGCTTTTTTTTGGCAATGCCCACCACATTGAGGTGGAGCTTGAGCGTCGCTGCCAAAGCATGCAACACATCATTCTGGATTTTCGACTCGTCTACGATGTAGATGACACGGCCCTGCAAACATTGGCACGCTGTTTGAATCGCTACCGGCAAGGCAGCCACACCGGCGTGATCATCATGCCGACGCAACGTCAAGCATCCGCGACGGGGCTTAACCAGCAATTGCCGCCGATGCATCGTTTACTCCACACATTTGCCCAGACCATGAGGCTGTCTGCTCACCATGGGTTGGACAATGGCCTAGAGGCGCTGGAAGACACCCTGCTGTCCATAACACCCGCCCAGCACATCGCCCACACCGATGCCAAAGCTGGGTTGGCCCACTCTGACCTGGGTGTCGGGCTATCGGAGTTCGAGTTGCACACCTTGCGGGAGGCCATGGATTTGCGGGTGCTGGCGCCCGGGCAATACCTGTTTCACCAAGGCGATGACGGTGACGGCTTATACGTGCTTGAAGCAGGTGATATCTCGATTGTGCTGGAATCCAGCACAGCCCCGCCGGTGCGTCTGCTGACTTTTTCATCGGGCGTGACCTTTGGCGAAATGGCCTTGATCGATCAGCAACCGCGCTCAGCCGCCGCAATCGCCAAGTCGCCCGTCAAACTGTTGCATTTGTCACAGGCCGCGTTTGAGCGCCTGTGCGCTGAGCAACCGGCGGTATCACAAAAGCTGTTGACCAACATCAGCCGCTTTTTGTCAATGCGCCTACGCTCGAGTAATGCGAATCTAAGCGCAGAGCAATAAGTGTTTCCATGTGTTATTGCGCATTGGATTTAGTTTGAAACAGGTCTATGCTCAAACCTCAGTCATCCTAGAAAGGTGCTACTCATGGTCAGACATTTTTACACACCGTTAGATCACATGAGTTTGCCAGTCGGCTCCATCCTCTCGCTGGCGGACCCTACCAACCGCACCGTCCTCAGACCTGACTCGCCCGCCCTCGATGCCATGACCGATTTACGTCGTCATCATCCGGTGAGCGTGCGTCCTGAAGAAACGCTCGAACAAGCCCGTGTCAATATGATTGTCAGTGGCGTCAAGCTGCTGTTTGTCCGTGGCCTGTCCGGTGAGTTGCAGGGGTTAATCACCGCCACCGATTTGGCGGGCGAACGTGCCGTTCAAAAAGCAGCGTCAACCCATGTCCCTATGGGTGAGCTGTGTGTCTCGGATGTGATGGTGTCTGCTGCTGAGCTGGATTTGCTCGACATCGCCGCAGTGGCCAAAGCTGAAACGGGCCATATCATTGCCACCTTGCAACAGCACGGACGTCAACACGCCCTGGTCGTTAGCAGTGATGGTCAAGAGGGCGTGAAAGTGGTCGGTCTGTTTTCATCAACACAAATTGCCCGCCAGATGGGCATCCCAGTGTTGGACCCAGTCAAAGCCCATACCTTTGCGCAACTGGAAGCTGCGCTGGTGAGCGGATAAACAAACGCATCAACCGCTTGCGCAGTTGATGCTCACTTGTTAATCCAGATAGTCTGACAGCTCGCGACGGGTGTACCCGTTTAACGCTTTCCACGGCTCAACAACGGGCACCGCGGCCGGGCTTGCCACCACCTTGCGGGACATCAAACCCCGTTTGTCCGAGGCCTGCATTTTTTGAATGGACTCAGGCGATATCATGTTGTAAACACGATCCCAACGTCCATCAAAACCCACATTGTCGTAATCGTTGGGTGTGATTTCCACCAGCACACGGTGATCGGTGTCCACCAGCCAGTAAGACACCACGCCCTTGGCGTTTTTGCTGATCCAGCGGGCACAGCGGTCTTTATTCAGATGCTTGTGACCCGGCTCGTCCACGTGTTGCAATGCCGCTGGAATGACTCGTTCAATCCATACATCCGACGGTCCGCGTACCACGCGTTCCTTGTAGTCCATGGTTTGGGTAACCCCACTGTCAGAGACCTGACGAATGGAGTAACTCATTACCACGCTGCGTAAGGGCTCGGCTGCAACAGCGTGATTGCCCGCCATTGCCAAACCGAGTAAAAAAGCGGGCCCGAAGGCCCTTGTTGCTATACGTTTCAAAATAAAGTCCTGCTCAGCTTAAAAACCAAAGGCTTGTTTCTGGATGTTAAATACTTTTGTATTGTCCATCGTACCCTTGACCAGGCCAACACCGGCACCTTTGCCAAACAACGTCACATCACCACCGCCGTGTGTTTCACTGCCCGTACCTGCAAACGGCACGTTCACTGGCTGGTGATAATTGTCTGAGCTGGTGTCTGCATCGGTCAACACGGGGCGGTCCACGCCACGCACTGGGGCGCAAGACACGGCACCACCAGGGCCACCCTTGCCGGTCGCTGTACAGGTTGATGCGCCACCTTCGGGTGGTGCACCGGTTCCACCGTTACCAAACACAAGGATCGGATAAGGTTTGGCCGTGGCGCTGCCGCGCACGTCTGGGTCAGGCTGACCGGTTATCACGTTTTTGACCAGGCCCAATACACCCGCTTGAGTCGCTGTTGTCGCACCCGTGCGCTTGCCGTAGCCGTTAAAGGCCATGGTGTGATCGTGGTCGGCGGTGACCAGAATCAAGGTGTTTTTCAGACCTGGGTCTTTTGCTTCCATCTGCGCCAACACGGCTTTAATGGCATCGTCAAACGCGATGGTATCAACCAGTGCGCGCTTGGCGCTGGTGTCGTGCAACGCGTGGTCAATCCGGCCACCTTCAACCATCAGGTAAAAGCCATTGCTGTTTTTGGACAGAATATCCACGGCCTTGGTCGACATCTCTGCCAGGCTTGGCTCCTCGGCGGTTACACGGTCCAGCTCATAGGACATGTGGCTGCGTGTAAAAAAGCCAACCAGTTTGTTGGTTGTTGCGGCATTCACAGCGCGAAACGCTGCAGTGGCTGCCTGCTTTTGAGCGGAGGTGGTCGAGGTGGTCGGTGCCGTGATGCTATCGACGGGCGCAATCACGGTGTAGCCGCTGGTTTGCAGTTCATTGAGCAGGTTGGTGGTGTCAGTGCGTGAAGCACCCGCAGCGCCCTTGGGCAGGTAATGACGCAACCCACCGCCAAGCAATACATCCAAACCCACGTCTGTACCCTTGGTCAACGCCGTGTTAAAGCGCGTTGCGGCAGATAAGGGCGATACGGCGGAGTCAACACACTTGGTGTTGTCGCAGGTGGGCACCATTTGCGCAGCGATGTTGTTTTCACCGTCGCGGTGGCAAATGTGCGAGTACGTAGCCGCTGGGGTGGCGTGTGTCACGCGGGCTGTGGTCACCGCGCCGACGGCCTTACCCGCCGCCTTGGCCATTTCAAGAATGGTTGGCACTGAACTGCCATTGCCCGTTGCAGGGCACAGGGTGTTCGAACCGCTCACATACGCGGCGTTGCTGCTGTTATTGGCTTTGGTGTCCGGTGTAGAGGCCAGCACCTCGTTATTCATCTTGATGCCGGTGGTATAGGCCGCCATGGACGGTGCGCTGTCCGTGGTTTGTGCATCGTTTGAGTAGGTCTTGATGCGGGCAGAACGTGTCAACTGCTCCATGTTCAGTTTACCGGCTTCACCGTACTTGTAGATGCGGGAGGCGGTCACGGTGACCGGGCCCATACCATCACCCAAAAAGAAGATCACGTTTTTGGCTTCACCAGCGGCTATCGCGCCAGAGCAAGCCGCTGCCAGTGACACAGCCAGCAGAGTGTGCTTGAACAATTTCATGTTGATTCCTTTGTTATTGCGGCTTACAGGCCAACGGCTTTGCGGATCAGACCAAAGACATCCACGTTGTCGATCACGCCAAAAAAGCTGTCTGCACCCAGTCCAATTGCGCCTAAAAATACGTCTGCACCACCGTGGGTTTCATCGCCAACGGCACGGCTGATGGTCGCTTCCTGGTGATAGTTCAGATCAAACACGCCGGCTTCGGTCAACATGCCACGGGTAGTCACTGCGTTTTCGCCGGTACCAAAACCAATGATTGAATATGGGTTGTTGGCAGAGTCCACTTCAAATGCACCTGTCACGACGTTTTTAACCAGACCGAGCACGCCAGGGTTGGTGACGTCGGTGGTTTTACCCGTGCGCTTGGCATAGCCGTTGAGCACCATGGTGTGATCGTGGTCAGCGGTGACCACAACAATGGTGTTCTTCAGACCCGGATCGATCTGCTGCATGCGTGCCAGCGTATCCTTGATAGCCGTGTCAAAGGCGATGGTTTCGCCCATGGCCTTACGTGCAGTGGTTTCATGCAGCGCATGGTCAATGCGGCCGCCTTCTACCATCAGGAAAAAGCCTTTGTCATTCTTGGACAAAACGTCCAAAGCCTTTTGGGTCATCTCGGTCAGGCTGGGCTCTTTCGTGTTGTCACGCTGCAGGTCATAGGTCATGTGGCTGGCGGTGAACAAGCCGACCAGCTTGTTGACTTTAGTGCCGTCCACTGCGCGCAATGACGTAGCGTCCTGCGCCACGGTATAGCCGTTGGTACGCAGTTGTGCAATCAGGTCTACGGTATCAGTCCGCGAACTGCCGGCTGTGGTGGATGGCGTAAAGTGGCGTGAACCACCGCCGAGCAATACATCGATGCCGTCCAGCAATGCAGGGTTGTAAGCGGCCGTGCCGGTTTTGCCGGAGCCCTTGACCAATTGCGCCGCGATATCGTTTTCGCCATCACGGTGACAGATGTGCGAGTACGTCGCGGCCGGTGTGGCGTGCGTCACTCGGGTGGTGGTTACAGCGCCCACGGAGCGACCAGCCGCCTTGGACAATTCCAGCAAGGTTGATACAGCACCGCCGTTGCCAGCAACGGGGCAAGTGCTGTCAGCGCCACGAACAAACGGATTGCCTGAGGCATCGTAAGCCGAGGTGTCTGCCGTCATGGAGACCACTTCGTTGTTCATCTTGACGCCGGTCATGTAGGCCGACATCGACGGCGCGCTGTCGGTGACCATCGCGTCGTTAGAGTAGGTACGAACAAACGCGCTTTCAGGCAGCGTGTCCATGGTCAAATCACCATCTTCGCCCACCGAGTAAATACGCGCGGCGGTCATGGTGGTCATGCCCATGCCATCACCTAAAAAGAAGATGATGTTTTTGGGCGTGTTTGGATTTGCACTGGAGCTGGAAATCAGATCACACGCGGCCAGGGGCACCGCAACCAAAGCGATGGCGGCTACGTATGGGATGCGCTTTACTGGAAAGCGCTTAAGCAGGGAGACGAGCTTTTTCACAACGATCCTCGTTTATAGAACGAAGCGGATTGTGAATACGACATATGTCACAGGGATTACAAGTTGTTACGAGTCTTAATTATTTAATACGTGGCGTTGTAATTTTCGTTACATATTCAAGAAAAAAAACGGTGCCCGTTGTTGCAAAGGGGCACCGCCTGTCAGCCAATCTTGTTTATCAGTTGGGCTGCTTGACGGCCTCAATCGAGATCAGGACTTTGACTTCGGGTTTAAACCCGTTGGCCACCGCATAGTCGATACCAAAATCGGTTCGCTTAAATTCAGCCACCGCATCGGCGCCGCACACTTCGGTTTTGGCAAAGGGATGGGGGTCAACGCAGTTAAAGGAATTGATTTTCAAGGTCACAGGCTTGGTGACACCGTGCAGGGTCAGTTCGCCGTCCACACTCACAGGCTTGTCACCGTCAAACTTCATGGACTTGCCCTTGTAGGTCACCGTAGGGTACTTGGCTACATCAAACATCTCTTTGCCGCGGGCGTGCTCGTTCATTTTGGCAAAACCGAAATCGATGGTGGAGGCATCAATGGTGATGTCCACGCTACCGGTTTTGGCTTTACGATCCAGCGTTACTTTGCCGGAAGTCTTGGTAAATTTGCCGCGCCAGATGGACAGGCCCATGTGATCTGCTTCAAAGCTGGGATAGGTGTGGCTGGGGTCTACGACATAATGCACAGGGTCGGCCTGTGCAACACCGGCTACCGCCAACAAGGCGACCGCAAGGGATGTGACAACTGTGTTGATGCGTTTCATACGTTACTCCTGGTTAAATCAGTCTGACCCATCAAGCCGACGGGCACACAAAAAGCAGCGATCTGCCAAGCACTTACTTGGCCGCTACGATCTTAAATTTGATGATGACTTCATCAGCCACGATGGAGGTGTCCTTCCACTCACCCTCGCCGATGTTAAAAAAGGTCCGCTTCACCGGTACTTGTCCTTCAAACACCTGCTGGCCATGCTCGGCTTTGATGGTGACCGGAAAATTGATATCCAGCGTTTTGCCCTTGATGCTCAACTTGCCCGTGGCTTTGTATTGCGAACCGGCGGTAGTGACAGTGCCCAGCGTAAAAGTGGCCTTGGGGTGGGCCTTGGCATCAAACCAGTCTTTTTTGGCGACCTCGGCGTTGTAGTCTTTGTCACCCAAATCAAAGCTGGCCACATCAATGTCCACCGTACCCTTGGCTTTGGCCAGTTGTTGCGCATCAAACTCAACGGAGCCCGTCAGTTTTTTAAACCGCCCAGTCACCGGGACGCCCAACTGCTTGAGCTGGGCGCTGATTGTGGTGGCTGCCGGATCAATCGCAGCAGCATGTGCCGGCGCATATGCAAATACGGCAGTCACCAGCATGGCGGCGCTTGTTGCGGCAAAGATGGATCGTTTCATGACAAACCCTTTTTTATCGTGTCATCAAGGAGCGGCGCCAGGGCGCCGGTCAGCGTCTGGATTGAAGGCCGGGCACCATGCGGCTTAATACCGAATCCCGGTCCAAAAAGTGATGTTTGAGCGCCACCAGTGCGTGCCCAGCCACCAAGATCAGTAAACCATTGGCTGCCAGCTCATGGGCCTCCTTCAAAATCGGTTTGAGTGTGGGATTGGGCTCCATCAACACCGGCAATTCAATCACGCCAAACCACACCACCGGATAGCCCGCCGCCAGGCTGTAGAAATAGCCAATCAGCGGAATGGCAAACATCAGCGCATACAAGGCCAGGTGACCGAGCCCGGCCAGGCGTTGCGCCATTGGCGACATGCTGTGTGGCAAGGCCGGCGGTGCTTTGACCCATCGCCACAACAGTCGCAGCGCGGCCAGCGCAAACAGGCTCACGCCCAACCATTTGTGGTAATTGAACAGACGCAGCTTGGTGGGCGTGATGCCGGGTATGTCGGTCATGATCCAGGCCATGACCACCGCGGAAAAAATCCCGACCACCATGACCCAATGAAAAAGCATCGCCAAGGGGTTATATTTAGCGGCATCGCTGCCGCTGGTTGACCAAGCAGACTGTGTCATAGGCTTTCCGTACTTATCTCTGTGTTGTCGGGGACGTGGTGTGTGTTGGCCAGCAACTGTTCCAGTTTGCCAAACAAGGCGATGGCGGCTTCCCGCTCCTGGTCGCTCAAGGCAGACAAACTGCGAACCAAGGACACCACTTTTTTAGGATATAAGGTTTCAAATGCAGCCACACCATCCGTGGTTAACTTGACCACCACCGAGCGGCCATCTTTCTCGTGCCCAATCCGGTCGATCAGACCACGAGCCTGCAAGCGGTCCAAGACGCCCGTCAACGTGCCTTTGGTCATCAGGGTTTTTTCGCCCAATTGCTTGCAGCTCATGCCCGGTGTATTGCCCAAGGTGGCAATGATGTCAAACTGGGGGGAGGTCAGACCCAGTTGCTTGTCAAACTCGGCGCTGGCGCGCTCAAAGGCCTGATAACACTGCGCCATGCTGCGGATTAACCGCAGATACGGCCAACCCAATTCTTTTGCCTGCATAGAATTCATGATTTATCAGTGGACTTCAATTTAGTTCGTGTTAGTACTATTTTATATTTGGATGATTTTGTCAACATATTTTAGGAAAAGTTGTTCGACAGATAAAAAACAGCGCGTCCAAGCGCTTACAGATAACACGCTTTCGGGCTACAATTAAGGGTTTCCATGAGCTAGGGCATGGGTCATTGGCGTATGTGATGCAACGGCGCCGTTGATAACCACTGTGACTCGCACATCACCGTTTACACATTTTCGGGACGTCGTATGAGCAATTCCACTGAACACGAGCTGCCGTTTAAAACCGCCAAGCAGTTGATTACTGCGATCGTTTTAGCGTTTGTAGTGCCAATCTTTACGATCGTTTTATTGGTCAAGTACGTCAATCAAAACCAAAAAACCGGTGCCGGTAGCCTGGCCATGACACCCGAGGCCGTTGCAGAGCGTATTCGCCCCGTGGCTCAAGTTGAACTCAAAGACGTGAACGCCCCCAAGATCCTGAAAACCGGCGAAGCGGTTTACACAGGCGCCTGTGCAGCCTGCCACGCCACCGGTGCAGCCGGTGCTCCCAAGTTCAGCGACAAGAGTGCCTGGGGTGCGCGTATCAGCCAGGGTTATGACACCTTGGTTCAACACGCCATCAATGGCATTCGTGGCATGCC
>DAITMV010000047.1:0-17278 GCA_036834985.1 Burkholderiaceae bacterium
GTGGAGGTGAGGCCCTGTCAGAGGCGCTGGCCGCGCGGTTGTTGTTGCGGGTTCAAAATCTCTGGAATGTATACGGTCCGACCGAAACGACGATCTGGTCTACCTGTACTCAAGTGCGGCCGGATGAACCGATCGTGTTGGGGCGTCCGCTGGCCAATACGCAATTGTTGGTGCTCGATGCCGATCAACACATGTGTCTGCCGGGCGTTGTCGGTGAACTTTGGATTGGTGGACAAGGCGTAGCGATTGATTATTTCAACCAGCCTGAATTGACGGACCAGCGCTTTCAGATCAACACACATTATCCACAATTAGGTCGTTTGTACCGCACAGGTGATTGGGTGCGTTTGGGCAGTCACTCCGAACTGCATTACCAAGGCCGTCTGGACGGACAAATCAAATTCAATGGCCACCGGATTGAGCTGGGTGAAATTGAGCACGCGTTCAGACGTATTGCACCCGGTGTGGAGGCGGTTGCCTTGCTGGTCAAGCCAACCCAAAAAACAGTTGGTGTAAGTGATGAAGCGGGTGCCGACGCATCAGGTGAGTGCTTGGCACTTGTCATGGCCGTCATGGGGCCCTGTCCGGCCGATTGGGCCGAACAATTACGAAGCATGTTGCCCTCGTATATGGTGCCTCAACAAGTGATTGCATTAAACAGCTTTGCTCAAACACCCAACGGAAAAATAGACAAAGCCCAGATGGCGATTCAATGCGCGGGTCTGTATGCCCAGGCATTACTGGACCACACTCAGCTTCGTCAACCGCGAAGTCACGAAGAAGCACAGCTGATGTCCTGGTTTGCACAAGCATTGGGTAGAGAGACCGTTCCCTTGGAACGCAGCTTCTTTGAGTTGGGTGGCCAGTCGCTGCAGGCAGTCCAACTGATGGCACAAATCAAAAAGCAGACCGGCATTGCGCTTGCCTCTGCGCTGCTCCTTGAATATCCGAGTGTTGAGACCTTGGCGACTTATCTGCGTCGTCAAAAAAAGTCACAGACCGTTTCACATCCATCGACTGCGACATCAACCCAGCGACCCGGACGCAAACACAGTGACGCTTTTGTATTAAATCGTGGGGCCCCAGACGTCACTCCCTTGTGGTTGTTTCATCCGATTGGCGGAACGATTTTTTGCTACAGCCCTTTGTCTCAAGCCTTGGATCCACGTCGTCCTGTGTATGCCTTTGAGGCCTTGTCGCTGACGGATCCCCTGCAGGCGGAGGTGTCCATCGAGGGTCTGGCGTCTAGGTACGTAGAGTCCGTGTTGTCGGTGCAGCCTCAAGGGCCCTATCTTCTGGGTGGTTGGTGTTTTGGTGGATTGATCGCCCATGAGGTGGCGGGTGCATTGTTGAAACTTGGCCATCCTGTGGAGGCCGTTCTGATGCTCGATACACGTGCTCCTTCCGGTCAGGACGTCAAGACGGCAGTCACGGATGCCCAGTTGCTCGAATGGTTTGCCAGAGACCTGGCGAGGGCTCAGGGCAGGCAACTGCGGATGGATTGGGAGTTGTTGGCCGAGCAAGGGCACCAGGCGGCTCTGCAGTCAATACATCAACAAGCGATTTCCGAGTCCTTGCTACCGTCAGACACCGCCCTGGAGACGGTTGAATTGGCCTTTAACACCTTTCTGGCGCATGGCATTGCCTTGCAAACGCACGAATTGGCGGGTGGGGCGGGCTCTGATTTGGGTGTTCAGACCTTGCTGGTGATGGCGAACGATGAGCCAGAAGATTTTGGGCATCACCTGGGTTGGGATCGCTGGATCAATCCTTTCCAGCTCAAGGCCATAGCCGTACCCGGCGACCATTACTCCATGATGCATAAACCACAGGTCGACACCGTGGCTGATCTGATTGAGCTGACTTTTCCAATTTATTCTGTGGCCTCCCCTGGAGGTGATACGGCGGATAAAAATTCATGATTTTCGTACAACACCGTTTTGTGGTTCCGATCAATGTGGAACAGAGTTTTGATCTATTGAGTAACCCGGAGTTCGATCCAGTCTGGCAAAAGTCGTGTCTTGAAGCAAAGGTCGATCGTGCGCTGTGCGAGGCTGAGGGGATTGCGGGTGCGGTGACTCATTACGACATTGAGTTTTCATTTCTTGGTAAACACATGCCTTTCCGATGTCTGATGGATCAGTTTTGCTATCCGAACTCGTTTCAGTTTCGAACCGTAAGTGGTCCTTTTGATTACCGGGGCACCTACATCTTGATGCCTGTCGCAGGCAGCGTGACGGAGGCCACAACTGTCCATTGGCAATTTTGGGTGGATCCCAAAAGCTTTTTTGGACTTGTGCCCGGTATTTTGCTGGAGAAAACCTTGTTGTCACAGTACCAGAAAGATGCGGCCTCACTGATTGCCTGGGTTGAGCAGGCGACCACCCAATCATTGATTCATTGTCGTCGGAGTGCATGACATGTTCAGTTACGCAAGTGCCGTAGTGCGCTTTAGAGTGGCCGTGATGGTTATTACCCTTTGCATCACAGCCGTGATGGGTTTTTTTGCCAGCCAATTACATGTGGTCATTGATCCGGTGGCATTGGCGCCGCAAGCGCATCCCCTGATCAAACAGACCCATTTGATCGATCGCCAGTTTGGTTCGAAGTACATGGTGCTGATCGGTGTAACGCAACAGGGCAACGATCCGTTGTCTCCGCTGATGCTCGATACGGTTCGACAGATCACCGACCGACTGATGGAGTTGCCAGGTATTGTGCCTTCTACCTTGATGAGCCTGGCGGCCCCCCGTGCCAAGTGGATCGATGCGGACAAAGATTCGATGCTGGTGACGCCCTTGTTGCCGGATCGAAGCCCCTCACGGATTGAAGATCGTAAGGCCTTGCTAGACCGTCTGAATAAACACCCGATGTATAAAGATCTTGTGGCCTCCGCAGATGGCCGCACCGCCATCATCATGGTTGAACTCAAAGAACGGTCTGATGGGTTTACTGCCATGATGGAACCTGTGCACCGTGTGCTTGACTCCATTCAACGTCCTGATTTGACGATTCGTTTAGGTGGAAATCCCGTTTTTCTTGAGACCACAGAGCGTTTTGCCCAACGTATTGAGTGGTTGTTTCCCCTGGCGCTATTGCTGATCGGCTGGTTGCATTTTGAGGCATTTAGAACCCTGCAAGGATTTTTTGTACCCCTGGTAACTGCCCTGTTGTCAGTGGTCTGGGGCATGGGATGGATGGGTGTTTTTGGGCAGCAAATGGATATATTCAATTCACCCACTCCCATCCTGATTCTCGCCATCGCGGCGGGCCATTCGGTGCAACTGCTCAAGCGTTATTACGAGTCTTACCAGCACCTGCGTGAGGCCTGTCCGCAAGAGTCCGCAATCATTAACAGCAGACGCGCGGTGATTGAATCGTTGTGTAGCATCGGACCCGTCATGTGGTTGGCCGGTGTTATTGCCGCCTGCGGATTTTTATCCTTGCTGGTCTTTGATATTGCGAGCATTCGCGCGTTCGGCATCTTCACCGCGGCTGGCATTTTAAGTGCTGTCGTGCTCGAGCTCACGTTTACCCCCGCGCTTCGTGCTTCATTGCCTGCCCCCAAGCAATTGCGTTCGCCCTCCCGGTGGTGGTCGGCCTTGCCTTTGTTGATCGTACAGCATCAGAACAACGTCAAGGCGCAACGCAACACGGTGCTCATCAGCGTGGCGACTTGCGCCTTGCTAGTCTTTGGCTGCTCACAAGTGGTCGTTGACAATGCAGCGAAACGGTTTTTCTCTTCGGGCGTGTCTGCCATCCTGGAGGATGATTTTCTAAATCATCAAACAGGCGGTACCCAAAGCCTGTACATCATGGTCGATGGAGGGGCAGCAGGCCGTCTGAAAGACCCGGCCTTGTTAAAGCAGATGGACCTGTTTATCGAGCGGGCTCGACAAACGCCCGAGGGTAAGGCGTGGGTAGGCAAGGCGCTTTTAATCAACGATTTTATTCGTCAGATGAATCAGAGTATCCATGGAGGGCGACCTGATTTTTACCGATTACCCGATAGCGCCGAGCAGGTGGCTCAGTATTTATTGCTCTATGGCATGTCTGGCTCCGTGGACGATTTTGATGCCTATGTGGATTACAGCTATCAAACTGCAAAAATTACCTTGTTGCTTAAGACAGGCAGCAATGCCGTGATTGAAAAACTGGTGGCCCAGCTCCAACAGGCGGCTCGAGAGATTTTTCCCGCTGACGTGCAGGTGTCATTCGGAGGCGATGTCGCACAAACCATCGCATTGACCGAGACCATGGTACAAGGCAAGTTGATCAATATTGCGGCGGTTGCAGCTGTGATTGTTGTGTTGTGTACCTTGGTATTTAGGTCGTTGCTGGCAGGCTTGTTGGTGCTGTTACCGCTGTCTTTTGCCGTGCTCAGTATTTTTGGGGTGATGGGTTTATTCGGTATTCCTTTAAATATCCCCAATGCACTGATTGCAGGCATGGCTGTTGGTATCGGGTCTGATTACGCCATCTATCTGCTTTATCGCATTCGGGAATTTGTACAGTCAGGCATGGCCTTGCCCCAGGCCATTGAAAGCGCCATGAAAACGGCTGGTCAGGCCTCCTTGTTTGTGGCGAGCGCTGTGGCCGGTGGATATAGCGTTTTGGCCTTGTCGTATGATTACCGGGTACACACTTGGCTGGCCATGTTTATAGTCATTGCCATGTTTGCTTCGGTTCTGGCAACGTTGTATTGGGTACCCTTGCTTGTTCGGGTGTTCAAGCCAGATTTTGTCATGCGCAAAACCTTCGATTCAGAACTCTCTTCCCTGATGTCAAAGCATGTGGTCAACACGCATGTAGGGGTAGGGCTCGCCGTCGGTTGCTTGCTGATAATGACTCTGCAGGCCTCAGAGGTGTATGCCCAGGGGGCGGGCACCGGCATGTCCATGCCCAGCGCTGACGTTAAAACACTCGTTCAAAAAAGTGATGATGTGACCCGCTACAAAGACTCAACCGTACAGGCCACTTTTACAATGACTCATCGGGATGGATCCCAACGCATTCGAAAAACGGTTGCCTACACACGTCAAGTAAGTGACCGTGAGCAAATGCGTCTGATTCGCTTCCTCAGCCCGCAGGACATCAAGGGTACCGCCACGCTGATGCACGAACACGCGCAATCGGACGATGATATCTGGGTGTATTTACCTGCCTTGGGTAAAACCCGTCGCTTATCAGCAGCGCAAAAAAAAGATGCGTTTATGGGGACAGATTTGTCCTATGCAGATGTTTTGGGGCACCGGCTGGATGATTGGAGCTATACCTTGATTGGCGATACCGTGTTTGAAGGCATGCCCGTCTGGGTTGTACAGGCCACACCCATGTCGGAGGATGTGAAGAAAAACACGGGCTACAGCCTGCGTACCCTGTGGCTACGCAAGGATAGTTATTTTCCGGTGTTCCAATCCGTCAACGACATCGCAGGACAAGCTCTTAAGGAGTCACGCAGCACGCAATTGATGCCTGCCGGCAAAGGTCAATGGGCTGCGTACAGAACAGAAGTTCGTAATCTGCAAACCGGCCATTCGACGGTGTTGCAACTGGATGACTTAAAAACCAACTCAGGATTGGCAACGGATGTATTCAGTTTGCAGGCGCTGGAGCGTTAGGTGGTGTGTTGCGACCGGTGTATTTGTCGCAGGTACCCCTGACGCGCAGGCTTTGTCCATGGACTACGAGTTATCTGTACGTTCGACCCAGTGGAGTTCTGATCGACAGTTAAATAATCTGGGTGGTGTGTGGGACAACGCCCTCTGGGCTCAAACCCGAGTGAGTGGGCCAGCCGGTGAGCTGGTGTTCAAAGGTGTTGTGGATGAGCCCACGCGCTCAACGGGTCATCGGAACTTTCAAACCCGTGAGTTGTTGTTCCAGCAAAACCTCGGGCGACTGGATTTGGCCTACGGTCGAAAAATCATCGCCTGGGGTAAAGCGGATGGGCTTAACCCGGTGGATGTGGTCAGTCCCAAACGATTTACCCAATTGAGCCCGTCGGATGCAGATCTTCGATATGGGCGTGACGGCCTACACCTGAAAACTGCCTTGTCTTTTAATTCAGACAAGGAAACGAACTCGGACGGATTATTGTCCGTGTCCATTGTGACAGGGGGCGCCAGCCATGAGCTGCCAGTGACCATTCCCGAGGGGGGGCTGTTATCCCGTCAGTTGGCGTCAGGCAGTCCGGATATCGCGCTGAAACTGGATAAAACCTGGAGAACGCCGGGTCATTACGCGCTGGATACCTCGTTGATGGCGTATCGTGGGGCTGATTTGTTTGCCGACCTTCGCATCAGTTCCTTGTCGGCTACGCAAGCGGCTGCGCAGTTGCTGAACCGTCGACAGACGGTGTTGGGGGCCGATGCCAGCGTGGTGATCGGGTCGACGGTGTGGCGAGGCGAGTTTGCTGCCTCACGCCCGATCACTGACGCTTCGGGTCACGCTGCCGTGCTGGATTTTCAAAAACGTCCTGCCTATGGGTTTGTGGGTGGACCGGAGTTTCGACTCTCCGAGCATGCCACGTTGGGCGTGCAGGTGGCACTTAAATTCGTCGACGGATTTGAGTCTGTATCGCAGCGCTTATCGGGACTTCCGTCCGCCCTGCAAAGTGGTTTGTTGCCTGCCGCGCAGTTGCAGTCGGCTATGGCTGATCAAAGTCATCCCGTCCGCCGGGGTGGAACCCTGCGATGGGCCTCCCAATGGTACGACGAGCAGTTCACGACCGAGTTGGCTGTGGTGGCCTTATGGCCTGACCGAAGCGGTATCGGCCGTGCAAACCTCCAATACAAGCCGTCAGACCGGTGGGCCTGGGAGGTAGGGGCCGAGGGCTTTTATGGTCCTGGCAGTACATTTTTCGGGCTGCTCAAACGCAACAACCTGATTTATCTTCAAACCCGGTACCAATTGATGTAAGTCAATGACAGATGTCATTGGGTTATGGCATCGTATTGGCATGCAAATAGCGCTTGAAGATTCCGAATTCCCTCCGGCAGATTCGCCCGAACAGGCGCGTCTGCTTGAACCTGTTCGTCAACTGGATGAGCAGGGGCAGCCTGTTTGGCGGGTCGATTGCGCGATTACGGGCATGACCTGCGGTTTATGCAGTATCACACTGGAGCAACAGCTCGGTGCGCTGACGGCAGTGCGTCAGGTTTCTGTCAATCCAGCCTCGCACACGGCAACCTTATTGATCTCTGATCCCGGCTCGGTGCTGCAGATTGAACGCTTGATCCATCGTCTGGGATATACCTGTGCCTCGACAGAAGGGCACAGCGCCTTGCTGTACGCCCGTCAGCAGTCCCGAACAACCTTGTGGCGCCTGTTGGTGGCTGTGCTTTGCATGATGCAGATCATGATGTACAGCGCGCCAGAATATGTGTTTTCCAGTGTTCAGATTGGTCCGCAAAGTGTTGTGCTGTTGCGTTGGGCCCAGTGGATGATGTCTATTCCTTTGATGTTGTTTTGCGCCCGCCCCATTTTCAAAAGCGCATGGGACGGTGTCAAGGGGCGCCGCGTCAGTATGGATTTACCCGCAGCCTTGGGTCTGCTGATCACCTTTGTTGCCAGCTCATTGCGTGTGTGGAGTGGTGAGGGTGAGGTGTGGTTTGATTCACTGGCCATGTTTTTGAGTTTTCTGTTGTTGGCTCGCTGGTTGGAGGCCACCGGACGGGAAAAAGCAATCCGCTATCTGCATGGGCTGACGCAAGATATTCCCTTGCAGGCCCTTCGTCGGGATCATCAGTCGCATTTCGTGTCTGTCAGTGTGCATGATCTTCACATCGGAGATTTCATCCGAGTGCATGCCGGTCAGCGTATCCCGGCCGACGGCAAGGTCGTGGAGGGTTTTACTCAGGTGGACGAATCCTTGCTGACCGGGGAAAGTCATCCCCAGCCCAAAGGTCCGGATGATGGGGTGCTGGCTGGCAGCATTAATTTGGCGGGTTCGATTGATGTGGTTATCACCGCGACAGGACGCGACTCGTCGGTGGGGCGATTGGGAGACTGGATCCGACAGGCACTGGCCACCAGACCGCAAGGGCATACGGCGATCACCCGATGGGCACCTTGGGTGTTGGTCTTGACCTTGCTGGCCTCCGCCTTTAGCGGCTTTGTGTGGTGGTGGATCGACCCCTCGCGCGCGATGCAGGTTGCCGTGACCGTCATGATTGTGACTTGTCCTTGTGCCTTGTCGGTGGCGGTCCCTGCTGCTTTGCAGGCAGCAACGTTGCGATTGGCAAGAGCCGGTATGATTGTCCGTCATCCCCATGCTTTGGAGTCACTGGCGCAGGTGACCCGCGCGGTGTTTGATAAAACTGGTACCTTGGTCCAACGTCAGGTGACTATGCAGTTAAGATGGCTTGGAGCAAGGGATTTACCCTGGTCCTTGATAATGCTGGACATCGCGTTGCGTTCCTCCCATCCCACATCACGTGCGTTGGCTCGCACTTTGCAATCACCCCCAACCCGTTTACCCGCGACCGGTGAGGTAACTCAGGCGCTGCCGCGACTGCCCCAGAGCTGCCGGTGGCAATCGCTCAATGAGCATATCAGCCAAGGTGTGGAGGCGCGTTACTGGTGTGGGGAGCCAGGGCTGGAGCGTGAAGTAGTGATTCGCCTGGGCTCAGCGGCCTGGTGTCAAATAGATGCCGCGATGCTTGCACAGCAGGGCCTTGAGGAAACCTCAAGCCTCTGGGCCTCGTGCAGGGATGGTCTGGACTCGCCCTGGGAGCCGATATTGTGCGCCAGCGGTGACACGACTGATGACCCGGCAGCAGCCCATACCATCGGGTACCTTCAATCACACGGTATTGAGTGCGATATCTTGTCTGGCGATCATTCCCGGGCGACCCAGCGTATTGGACAGATACTCGGGGTCAACACAACGCTCTCTGGGCAAACGGCTGATATGAAGCGTGCTTATGTCGCGAATTTGCAGGCACATGGCGAGCAGGTGCTCATGGTCGGAGACGGTTTGAATGACGCAGCCGTATTAACCCAGGCAGATGTATCCGTGGCAATGGCACAAGCCAGTCAGTTAACGGCTCAGCAGGCCGATGTTCTGTTGTTGCGTGACGATGTCGGTATGATCAAGACGCTTTATCAGGTGGCCCGCAAGACTGGCTGGATTATCCGTCAAAACCTTCTGTGGGCACTTGCTTATAACATCATCAGCATTCCTCTGGCTGCGACAGGCGTGATGCCGCCCTGGCTGGCCAGCATCGGGATGGCCTTCAGTTCCATGGTGGTAGTGACCAACGCCTCTCGGCTGACTCGTCTGCGATTGTGAGCGTAGTGGCATGGATATCCTTTTTTTATTGATTCCACTGTCGGTCGTTCTGGTATTTGTGATTATTGTGGTGCTGGCGCTCTCGGTCCAGTCCGGCCAATTTGAATCCCTTGACCGCGAGGCCCTCCGCGTACTTGAGGACGATGACCGGTCCGGCGAGGCCAGCGTACCTTCTGATGTGAATCCACGCTCATAAATCACCAGTTTTTTGACGTATATCAAGTCACTTGTAACGATTGTCGCTCATACTTGGCGAGTATCGTTATAGGAATACGTCGATGGCAACAATAAAAAATGAGATGTACAACTACACGGTTGTGCGTCAATTCTCGATAGCCGCTGTGCTGTGGGGCGTGGTGGGCATGCTGGTAGGGTGCTTCATAGCGGCCCAACTGGCGTGGCCGGAATTGGGTTTTGGGGTGGAGTGGCTCAGTTATGGTCGCCTGCGTCCCTTGCACACCAATGCCGTTATCTTTGCCTTTGGCGGTTGCGCCTTGATGGCCACCAGTTATTACGTGGTCCAGCGGACCTGCAACGTGCGTTTGTTTTCTGATGGCCTGGCAGCTTTTACATTCTGGGGATGGCAGCTGGTGATTGTGGCTGCCGCCATCAGTTTGCCCATGGGCTATACACAGGGTAAGGAATACGCCGAGCTCGAATGGCCCATCGACATCCTGATCGCGGTGGTCTGGGTGGCCTATGCGGCGGTCTTTTTTGGGACCTTGGCCATACGACGCGTCAAACACATCTATGTGGCCAATTGGTTCTATGGCGCGTTCATCATTGCAGTTGCCCTGCTGCACATCGTCAACAGCGCAGCCATTCCTGCAGGCTGGATGAAGTCTTACTCAGCCTACGCTGGCGTGCAGGATGCGATGATCCAGTGGTGGTATGGTCACAACGCCGTGGGTTTCTTTTTGACGGCGGGCTTTCTGGGCATGATGTATTACTTTATTCCCAAACAGGTCGGACGCCCTGTCTATTCATACCGCTTGTCGATTGTGCACTTTTGGGCGCTGATTTTTACCTATATGTGGGCAGGTCCCCACCATTTGCATTACACCGCATTGCCTGACTGGACGCAGTCCATCGGCATGGTGTTTTCCTTGATTTTGTTGGCGCCCAGTTGGGGTGGAATGATCAACGGCATCATGACGCTCTCCGGGGTGTGGCACAAACTGAGAGATGATCCGGTGTTGCGCTTTTTGATTGTATCCTTGTCCTTTTATGGCATGTCGACCTTTGAAGGGCCGATGATGTCGATCAAAACCGTAAATGCCTTGTCGCATTACACCGATTGGACCATTGGCCATGTGCATTCCGGTGCTTTGGGCTGGGTGGGGCTGATTTCCATGGGGTCGTTGTATTACCTGGTACCCCGCATGTTTAATCAAAACCAGATGTATTCCAAACAGGCGATTGAAGTGCATTTCTGGGTGTCGACCATCGGTATTGTGTTGTACATCAGTTCCATGTGGATTGCCGGGGTGATGCAAGGGTTGATGTGGCGCGCGATCAGTGAGGACGGTACTTTGACCTATTCTTTTGTAGAGTCAGTCAAGGCCACATTCCCTTACTACGTAGTCCGCTTCCTGGGGGGTGTGCTGTATCTGGGAGGCATGCTGGTGATGGCCTGGAATGTCTGGATGACCGCCCGCCAAGGCAAAACGTCCGACGCGCCCATTCCACAATTAAAACCACAACACGCCGCAGCCTAAGGAGAGTGATATGAAATGGTCTCATGAAAAAATAGAAACCAACTCATGGCTCATGCTGGTGTTGGTGTTATTGGTGGTCAGTGTGGGGGGAGCCGTGGAGATCGTTCCATTGTTTTTCCAGCGATCCACCACAGAGCCTGCGCCGGGCACCAAACCCCTCAATGCTCTGCAACTGGCAGGACGGGACATTTACCTGCGTGAGGGCTGTTATAACTGCCACTCGCAGATGATTCGCCCCTTCCGTGCAGAAACCATGCGTTACGGTGATTATTCGACCGCGGGCGAGTTTGTGTATGACCATCCGTTTCAGTGGGGTAGCAAACGAACCGGCCCTGACCTGGCACGCGTAGGGACCCGTTATTCCGATGATTGGCATCGCACGCATTTGCTCAACCCCCGCGATGTGATTCCTGAGTCAAACATGCCTGCCTACACCTGGTTGGACCGCAAAATACCGGCCCCGCAAGAGGTGACGGTGCACATGAAAGCCCTGGCTAAAGTGGGCGTGCCCTATACAGACGCCGATTACAAGGCTGCAGCCGACTTGCTGCAAGACAAAACTGAACTCGATGCGCTGATCGCTTATCTGCAAAGTATGGGTGCTGGCGCCAAGGGGGCCAAACCATGATAAGCATGGACGTAACTACCTGGAGAGTGGTCGTGACCGTTGTTTCGATGCTTGCGTTTTTGGGCATTGTGTACAAAGCGTACTGGCATGACAACAAGGACTCATTACAAGAGATTGCAAAGTCCATTTTGGATGATGAAAGCGTGGATCCATCATGAGTGATTTTTTTAACAGTGGTGTATCACTGTATGTAGCAGCCATGACCCTGTTTGGCGTGTTGGTGTGCGGCTGGTTTTTGTGGCTGCAAAGTACCCAGAGGGTCCGTGCCTCTTTGGATGAGACCGATAACACAACGGGCCATGTCTGGGATGAAGACCTGCGTGAATTGAATAACCCGATGCCCCGCTGGTGGATGGGTCTGTTCTATATCACGGTGGTATTTGCCTTGGGCTACTTGTTTGTGTTTCCTGGTTTAGGCACATTTGAAGGCAAGTTTAACTGGACGTCCAAGGGTCAATACGAAAAAGAAGTCAAAGCGCTGGATGAGCAAACCGCACCGCTGTACGCACAGTTCAAGGGTAAATCGGCCGAGCAGTTGAGTAGGGATCCCAAAGCGGTGGCAGTCGGCCAGAGTTTGTTTCTGAACTATTGTGCGCAGTGCCATGGTTCGGATGGCCGTGGCAGCAAGGGCTTTCCCAACCTGACTGACAACGACTGGTTGTACGGTGGCTCGCCCGAGGCGATCAAGGCGTCGATCACCAACGGGCGTAACGGCATGATGCCCCCGATGATTGATGCAATTGGGGGGGAGGAAAAGGCGACTCAGGTGGCTCAGTATGTGATGAGCTTGTCAGGCCGTCAAAATGATCCGCTTAAAGCGCAACTGGGCCGTACGGCATTTTCTCAAGTGTGTGCGGCGTGTCATGGAGCCGATGGCAAGGGCAATCAGGCCATCGGTGCCCCGAACCTGACAGACCGTATCTGGTTGCACGGCGGGACCGAGTCCACGATTGTCGAGACCATTCGTCGTGGCCGCAGCGGTTTGATGCCCGCTCATGCTCAGAAGCTGAACGAAACACAGATTGATGTACTGGCGGCCTTTGTCTGGGGATTTTCCAACGCGTCGTTACAGATCAACCGATAGGGTCGAGGCGATGTCTACACCGCAGGAAGAATGGGTTCCCTTATTTGCCGCTCACGAGAAAATTTACCCTCGCTCAGTGACTGGCAAATTCACTTCGTTGCGATGGGTCACCGTGTGGCTCACGCAATTGGTGTTCTATGGCGTTCCATGGCTTGCGCTGCACAACCGGCAGGCGGTGTTGTTTGATCTGGTGCATCGCCGGTTTTATATCGGCCCTTTTGTATTTTATCCGCAGGATTTTATTTACTTAACTGGCTTGTTGATCATTTGCGCTTTATCACTGTTTTTGTTTACGGCGGTGGCGGGGCGTGTTTGGTGCGGATACAGCTGCCCGCAAACGGTGTATACCGAAATGTTTTTGTGGGTTGAGCGAAAGATAGAAGGTGACCGTATTGCTCGTATGCGATTGGATGAGCATCGGTGGAGTTTGTCCTGGATGATGCGCAAAGTCGGCAAGCATGGTGTGTGGTTGCTGATTGGGCTGTGGACCGGTTTTACCTTTGTAGGGTATTTCACACCCATTCGCGACTTGTGGGCCGAACTGCAGCAGTGGTCAGTCGGGCCATGGGAGACTTTCTGGGTGCTGTTTTATGGCTTTGCCACGTACGGCAACGCAGGCTTTATGCGTGAACAGGTCTGTAAATACATGTGTCCTTATGCGCGTTTTCAAAGTGCCATGTTTGATAAGGACACGCTGGTGATCTCTTATGACAAACAGCGGGGCGACCCTCGCGGCAGCCGGTCACGCAAGGCTGAACGCAACACCAACGGCTTGGGTGATTGTATTGATTGCACGTTATGTGTGCAGGTGTGCCCCACGGGCATTGATATTCGGAACGGCTTGCAATACGAATGTATTGGATGCGCCGCATGTATTGATGTGTGCGATACCGTGATGGAAAAAATGTCTTATCCCAAGGGCCTGATACGCTACACCACGCAGCATTTGCTGGAGAATAAAACGCCAGTTCAAACCGAAGTGCTCAAACCCGCTGGTTTGCTAAAGCAAATTTTCAGGCCGCGCGTCATTATTTATACCGCACTGGTCTGGATGCTGATTGCGGCCATGGGCATTACACTGGCCATGCGTCACGACATCAAGGTCGATGTGGTGCGCGACCGAGGTGTGTCCAACCGGATTGTGGAAGATGGGCAGATTGAAAATGTATATCGCTTGCAGGTGATGAATACCACCGAGCGACCACTACAAGTTGATTTGGCCGTGCAACTGCTCGATGGGTCGTATATTGATTCAGAGACCCGCTTTATGGTGCCTGCGGCGCAGAGCAAGTGGGTACCCGTACGATTGAGAACTGCTGTGCAATTGTCGCCCGGCTCCCATGCATTTGAGTTTGTAGTCAAGGCCTCAGAGCTGGATGGTTCGGTCAAGGTGTCCGATGCCATTGTTGAAAAAGCCGTATTCATCATGCCACGCCAATAAGGGGAGCACACCATGACTTCATCCACTCAGGCTCACAACACCCATGGATCAAATCGAATCTGGTTCAAAGAACCCTGGATGTGGCTGGTGGTCGGTTTGCCGCTGTCGGCGGTGGTGGCCGGACTCACCACTCTGGTGATTGCCATACAGGGAGCAGAGACTGTGTTGACTGAGCCCCATCAGAAAAATGGCTTGTCCGTCACTCGCCCCAAGGACGCCGCAACAAACAAGCCATCTGTTACCAAACAAGCACGCCCTTAAAAGTTGTGGACGTACTGGGCTGAGAACACAAACGCCTGACCCTTGGCGGTCCCTTTGACCGTGTTGATGGTGTCGGGTGCGGCGGCGGAACCCTCTGTCCGATTGATGTCGGCATTTTTGAGTTTGATATAGGCCAGGCCCACATCGATGCGATTGCCTTTTTCCAGTGTGTAACTCGAACCGGCGCTTAACCAGATACGATCATTGTCGGGCAGGCGCACCGGGCGATAGGCGTCCGGGACGGGGCTTTGATCGTAGGCGATACCCATACGCAGTTTGATCCTGTCGCTGTATTGATGAACGGCACCCAGTGAGACACGATAGCTGTCCTGCCAGCGATAATCGGCAGCCGGCAGCGGCTGAACACCGTTGCCAGACGCCGGGTTGGTGCGTTGAAAGTTCAGCTGCTGAATGGTGCTCCATTGTGTCCAGGTGATGTCCGTCAGTACATCCCACGTCGGGCTGCATTGCGTGGCTGTTGAAATCGACAACGATGCGGGCAGACGAACATCCGCACGAATATCCCCGTCGCTAAAGGCGGTGCGAATGGCGCCAGGCTGCGATACCGCGGCTCCGGAAAACTTCACGTTACCCTCCAGTTCGTGCAGGATGGAGGAGCGATAAGCCACGCCCAGTCGGGTTTGTGGCGTGATCTGATGGGTCAGCCCCAGGTTAAAGCCGTAGGCCCAACTGTCGCCTTTGATGGTGGCTGTGCCGTCGGGTAATGTGGATGATCCAAAGACGACAGCCTGCATCAATTCAGCTTTGAAATACTGGGCTGATACGCCCGCGCCAATATTGGTCCGCTCATTGAGTTTATAGCTGATGGATGGGTTGATGTTAACGGCCTTTAGATCCGATTTAGTGCCCTGATAACGACCCACCCAGTCCGGGTTGTATTCTGTTTTTAAACCAAACGGAGCGTTAATGCCGATGCCGGCCGTCAGTTGTGGATTGATCGGGCGTACATAGTACAAATTGGGCAGTGCACCCACATCACCAAAGTTACCACCATCGTTGTTGGCTGTTCGGTTGCGAGGGGGGGTCGAGCCGTTATCGTGAAATTTGGCATCCAGATAAATCGCAGAACCACCCAACACGCCCTGTTCTTTGCCGATCAGGGACATACCCGCCGGGTTAAACCAGACGATGCTGGCATCTTCAGCATAGGCAGCAGCCCCCGCAGTTGCAGTGCCAACCGCGGATGCGCTTTGTTCGACCAGCCCAAAAGCGGCGGACCAAGCGCTGCCCGATGCAAACCCGGTGACGGTTGCAAAGGCGAGCGCTTGGGCGATTTTAGTTTTATTCCATGTCGTTGTTGTCATTGTGGGGTCTCCGGGGCGCATTAGCGCCATCCTTTATTACGCAAGGCGGTCAGCACCGTGTTGGCAAAAATGCTGTGTACTTTAGGGGTTGGATGGACGGCATCAGCAAAAATCGCAATTTGATCCACCCCGCTGGCTACCAGATCCGAGCTGTTGCAAAACAGGGAAGAGGTGGTTGTTTTGTTGGGAAAGCGAACGCTGGCGCTAAAACCGGTGAAGGTACCGCCATTGACGTTGTTGGTCTTGGTCACATTACAGGCAGGGCCAGCAGTGCTCAAGCCATAGACCTTACTTCCGCTGGCCCGGGTGAGGTCCGCCGTCAAATCGTCAAACAAGGCTTTGACATCGATTTGCAAAAGTCGGCTGGCATCAAAGGTAAAGCCGCCGGTGACAACACCGGGACAGCCTGCGGCGGTGGTGTCGTTGTTCAGGCACTTGGTCAGGGTGTCGTTATATGCACTGCTCAGCGCGGTAAAGAGCGCTTGCCCGCTGGCGCCTTGTGACGTAGCCAGCGGCGTTTTACCCAGGTCGGGCAAATTGCCGACCGCTATTTTGCTGTAGCCCGCCTGTTGAAGGCTTTTGATCTGTTTGCCCACTTCGACCGCAATTGCCCTGGCCAGTGCCTGTGCATTGGCCAGAGGTAAGCCGGCTGCGACTGCACTGCCCAGAATCAACAGATCGTTGGCACCGCCCAGGTAGGTAATCAGTGTGCTGGTGTCGCCTGTTGGATTGCTGACCAAAAAGCTGTTCACCTGCTTGGAGATTGGTTTGGTGGTCAGCCCCGTCCGAGCAAATTGGGTGGTGGTATTGCCCGGAGCGCCTGTCGGGTCTGAATTTAAGACCACGGCCGGTGCCGATGCGTCTGTACTCGCGAAAAAGCCGTTACCTGCATCGTCGTTCAGTGCGATCCGCTGTGCAGAGGTCAACGCCAGGTCAGTGCCGACGACGCAACCGGCCAAATTCGACGGGTTGTTGCTGTCGATGCCCAGTGTGGGGGCGTTGGGGTCTAGTCCGTACCGGCTGAAAAAAAGACCTGTTCCTGTGCAGTTTGCGGTCGCTGTTCCCGCTGTGGGGCTGGCCAAAATCCCAATGACCCGATCGGCTGAAGGAAAGACCGATACACCGCTTAGTTCGAGGGGTGAGGTCGACCGCGGGTTGGTTCTAGCACCACCCTCCGCATAAGACGTACCGTTGGCATTGGTCTGGGCGCCGTTGTCGGTGATGTACTGGTTTGGCAACAGGCTCACCCCGTAATCGGCCGCCAGGAATTCGGTCCATACGCGCGCGCCGGGGCCGTTGATGGTAAAACGACCGCCACCCTTCTCAACCGCGGCCAAGGCATAAGCCCCTGGGTCGCTCAAACTATCACCAAAGGTCACCAGACGGGTCACACCGCCTGCGTTGCCGGTGGTCAGTGAACCGCCTCCGGAGCCACCCCCGCAAGCCGTCAATAAGGCTGCTGCCAGCGTTGAAATCAATAGGCCATGATGCTTACGCACGCGTCTCTCCTTGGTCGAATATATAGTTAT
>DAITMV010000048.1:0-17230 GCA_036834985.1 Burkholderiaceae bacterium
CCCATTTGTTACACCAATGCCCCTTGATAAACGCATTTTATGTCTTTTAGGCAACGTCAAGTTCAGAGCGACACCAACAAGGGCATTCGCATGGTGAATCGGCCGATGGACAGGCGTGAGCGGGGTTCTGACGCCAGACGCAACAGACCCGGTAACAAATATGTAAAACCCCCATTTCTCGTAGTCAAATTACCTTGCTCAAGCGTTATTCTGTGGTCACACCAACTTGTGGATGATCACCTGATGCTTGCCCTGCCCGCTCCTGTCACCGTCCTTCGACACTCATCCGGTTTGCGCAGTCTGAGCACATGGAGTGCAGTGATACGCAGGCTGGGGGTATGTCTGGCAGGTATCGGCCTTGTCAGTGCCTGCGCAGCCATCAGGCCTGTTGATGCCGCGCCAGCAGATCGAGGGGGGTACCCCGCATTGGATCTGAGCACCAGCCGGGTTGCTACTCAGTCAGACCCACTGCGTCTGTTAAATCGCATCACCTGGGGATCGACTGCATCGGATATGGAGCACCTTCAGGCCGTTGGAGCCGCCCGCTACCTCGAGGAACAACTACGCCCCAACCCAGCCGCCAAGCTTCCGCCAGAGATTGAAAACACCATCGCCCAGTTAAGCGTTAGCCAGATGCAGCTGGCCGACGTCGCCGGCCAGCTGCGCGAGCAGCAACGTGCCCTCAAGAACATCACCGACGATGAACAACGCGCACAAGCCAAACAGGCCGAACAAAAAACCCTCAACCTGTATGCACGGGATGCCGCGTCCAGATCGTTGCTCAGAGCGGTGTATTCCCCCCAGCAACTCCAGGAACAACTCGTCTGGTTCTGGAGCAATCACTTCTCGGTGTTTCAGGGCAAACACCAGTTGCGTGTGGCCGTCGGTGATTTCGAGGAGCAGGCGATTCGACCTCACGTCCTGGGCAAGTTCAGGGATTTGCTGGCCGCTACGGCGCACCACCCGGCTATGCTTATGTACCTTGACAATCAGCAAAACGCGGCGGGGCATATCAACGAAAACTATGCCCGTGAGTTGATGGAGCTTCACACCCTGGGCGTCAATGGTGGTTACAGCCAGCAGGATGTACAGGAGCTGGCCCGGATACTCACGGGTGTTGGAGTCAATCTGGAGGGTCGGACCCCCAACATACGCCGCGACTTGCAAGGCCAGTATGTACAGAACGGTCTGTTCGAATTTAACCCCAACCGGCACGACTACGGGAGCAAGGTGTTGCTGGGGCAGGCCATTCGCTCACAGGGCCTGGCCGAGCTAGACGAAGCCTTGGATCGACTGGCCCGGCACCCCGCCACCGCGCGATTTATCAGTCGAAAGCTGGCGCAGTATTTTGTATCGGATACCCCCTCGGAGGCCTTGGTCAATCGCATGGCTAAAACGTTCTTGGCCCGGGACGGCGACATCAGCGAGACGCTACGCACCTTGTTTGCCTCGGATGAGTTTGCAGAGTCACTGGGCAAAAAATTTAAGGACCCAGTGCACTATGTAGTATCGGCAGTGCGCCTGGCCTATGACAAAAAACCCATTCTGAACCCCAACCCGATGCTGGGCTGGCTCAACCGAATGGGGCAGCCCCTGTTTGGACGCCAGACACCCGATGGCTACCCCATGACCGAGGCGGCATGGTCAGGCTCGGGCCAAATGACCAACCGTTTTGAAGTGGCCAAAGCCTTGGGATCTGGCCATGCAGGTTTGTTCAGAACCGAGGCGCCCAATCCCGTGGAGCGCCCAGCCTTTCCGCAACTGGCAAACCCGCTGTACTACAGCCATCTGCAAAAGCAATTAAGCCCCAGTACCCAACGAGCACTTGACCAGGCCAGCTCTCCGCAAGAGTGGAATTCACTGCTGCTGGCCTCGCCCGAGTTCATGTATCGCTGAAAGGTCTCCCGATGAATCGCCGCCAACTTCTACAATGGATCACCGCCAGCACCCTGGCCCCCGCTCTGTCCGCGACCCACTGGCAAGTGATGGCGGCCACACCCGACTCCGCAGCGCCGCCCGCCAAGTTGCTGCTGGTCTTTTTACGGGGTGGGTACGATGCCGCCAACCTGCTCGTGCCCTACAGCAGCCCGTTTTATTATGAATCACGCCCAACGATTGCGATTGCCAAACCGGGGGATTCTCCGCAGTCAGCCCTGATGCTTGACGCGAACTGGGGCCTGCACCCTGCCCTGCGAGAGTCTATCTACCCCATGTTCCAGAACCGCCAGGCGGCTTTTATTCCCTTTGCCGGTACTGACGACTTGTCTCGCAGCCACTTTGAAACTCAGGACAACATCGAATCGGGGTTTGCAAACACAGGCCCGCGCAATTACCAATCAGGATTTTTAGGGCGCCTGGCTGCCGTGCTGACCGGCACCCCCGCCATCGCAATGACCAACCAGCCTCCGCTAATCATGCGAGGCTCGGTGCAATACCAAACATTGCACTGAACGCGGTTGGAAAATCCGGGATAGACAATCGTCAACGCGACAACATCACCGCGATGTATCAGGGTACGTCGCTGGGACAGTCGGTCAGTGAGGGGTTTGAAGTCCGGGACGAAGTCCAAAAGGAAATGAACAATGAAATGGAACAGGCCAACCGAAACGCGGTCAGCAGCAAAGGCTTTGCGCAGGAGGCCCGCCGCATTGCCCGCTTGATGAGCGACAAATACAGCATTGGTTTTGTCGATGTAGGCGGTTGGGATACCCACGTGAATCAGGGTGGCGCACAAGGCGTATTGGCCAACCGGCTCACCGAGTTAGGCAACGGTCTGGCGGGTTTTGCGCAGGAGATGGGCCCCGCCTGGCGCAATACCATGGTGGTGGTCATGAGCGAGTTTGGTCGCACGTTCCGGGAGAATGGTAACCGGGGCACCGATCACGGTCATGGCAGCGTGTATTGGGTGCTGGGCGGCGGTATGTCGGGCGGCAGTATCGCGGGGGAACAAATCCGTGTGGACCGGTCAACGCTGTTTCAAAACCGCGACTTCCCCGTACAAAACAATTACCGCAATGTGCTGGGGGGGCTGATGACGCGTATGTATGGATTGTCGAACAGTCAGCTGGATACGATTTTCCCCGGCGCGCGCGGCACCTCGCTGGGTTTGGTCTAAAGAGTCCGGCAGCCAGGCCGCTCAGCGCCTGCCGACCCAGTACACCACCCCGTCCGGGCCATAGTGTTCGTCGTGCGGCTCCTCGCGCTGCAGATGAAATTCCTCACCGGCACGGTAGGTGTGCTCTACGCCCTGTGCACAAATGCTGATCTGGCCACTTAATACCAAGGCCCACGCTTCAAAAGGGTGGGCGTGACTATCCAGCGAGCGCCCGGGCGGGCGGGTCACCAACACCTGCTGTTCAAATCCCTCGGTGCGCAACTTATTAGCAAACGCCAGTGCCAAGGGTGACTGGGCAAGTTCCTCTGGGCTCATCGTGAGGTCTTTCATACAACGAAAACCAAACCATGATGCGCAGAGGATGGGTTGCGGTCAACGAGGGTTTACGCCAAACGGCCCTCCCTGAAATCATTCAGTGCCTGATAAATCTCTTCCTGCGTATTCATCACAAACGGACCGTACTGGGCAATCGGTTCACGCAAGGGTCGCCCAGCGATCAACAACACGCGGGCCCCCTGTTCATCGTCGGCCGTGATGACCACGCCATCGGCCGCTTGGTCATTGGCTAGGATCGCCATGCGTTGCGCTGGCACCGTGGTATCACCCACGCTGACCGCCCCACGGTACACATACACAAAAGCGTTGTGATCCGCCTCCAGTGCCTGATGAAACTGCGCGCCCGCAGGCATGTGAATATCCAGATACAACGGCTCGGTGACGGGGCGTTGTACGGCACCTGCCACACCATGGCTGTTGCCCGCTATCACAGTGACCTCTACGCCTTCAGGCGTTACAAACCGGGGCAATTGGTCGGCGGTAAAGTCGCGATACCATGGGTCACGCAGCTTATCGTGTGAAGGCAGGTTCAACCACAACTGAAAGCCCTCCATCACACCGTGTTCCTGCTGTGGAATCTCCGAATGAATCACCCCTTTGCCGGCTGTCATCCACTGCACGCCGCCATTGTCCAGCAAACCCTCATGCCCAGCACTGTCACGGTGCAACATGCGGCCAGCGATCATGTAGGTGATGGTTTCAAAGCCACGATGCGGGTGGTCAGGAAAGCCTGCCATGTAATCATCCGGCTTGTCGCTGCCAAAGGCATCGAGCATCAGGAACGGGTCCAACCGACGCTGCAACGGCTGGGTGAGTACCCGGGTCAGCTTGACCCCGGCGCCATCCGAAGTGGCTTGTCCTGCCACCAGACGCTCAACAGTGCGGGGATGTGTTACAGCTATCGTCATAATGGTCTCCTGGCTAAGTACCGCATGGTGTTTTTTATGGCCTGACGTGAGGGTCAATCACCCGCGCATCAAAGCACCGCTTCAATATCCTTTTGCGCCTGGGCAAAGCCCTGTTCCGCAGCCTCTGGGCCCATCGCTAAACCTTCAGCGTACACAAAATGTACGTCCGTCATGCCCAAAAAGCCCAGCACGGCTTTCAGATAAGGCACCTGGGTATCAGACTCGGTGCCGCGGTACTTGCCGCCCCGGGCCAAAGCCACATAGACCTTTTTGCCAGTGACCAGGCCTTCAGGGCCATTGGCGGTGTAGCGGAAGGTCACTCCAGCGCGGGCGACGGCATCAATCCAGCTTTTGAGTTGCACGGGTACACCAAAGTTGTACATCGGCACGCCCAATACAATCACGTCATGGGCTTTGAGTTCGGCAATCAGTGCATCGTCCAGCGCAACACGGGCATTTTGCTCAGGCGTACGTTTGTCCGCTGGTGTAAACAGGGCACCGAGGGTGGCTTCGTCAATCACAGGGTGAGGTGTCACTGCCAGGTCGCGCACCGTCAAGTTAGCATCGCTGTGTTTGGCTTGGAGTGCAGTCACGATGTCATTGGCAACACGGGTTGAATTGGCACCTTCGCGGCGGGCACTGGCGTTGATTTGCAGAATGTTCATGATCGTCCTCATGGAGTAAGAGTGTGTAGGAGTTACTTTATTACTTCAAAATAGATGTAAAAAGACCGCAAAATGGATATGATTGTTCCACCAACAGAACAATGATGATCCCACCACCCTCCTCAGGTAATTCACCGTGAACGCGATTGATCCCAACGACCTGCTGATTTTTGCCCGTGTGGCCGACCTGGGCAGCTTCAGCCGTGCTGCCGACAAGCTCAACCTGCCCAAATCCACGGTCTCGCGCCGCATCACCTCGCTCGAAGAGCACCTGCGCGAACGACTGATGCTGCGCACCACACGGCGCCTTACGCTGACCGAATTTGGTCAGCAATTACTCGAACACGCCCGGCAAGTGGCCTCCGAGGTGGACGCCGTCACCGCACTGAGTGAATACCGTCAGGCCCAACCCAGCGGCCGCCTGCGGGTTTCCATGCCCAGCGATTTTGCCAACCTTCTGCTGGTAGACATGCTCGCAGCGTTTGTCGCCATGCACCCGGCGGTCTCGCTGGAGCTGGACCTCTCCCCGCGCCGGGTCGATCTGCTGGGTGAAAACTTTGATGTGGCCATCCGCATGGGTGAACTGCCAGACGATGCCATGCTGGCGGCGCGCCGGCTCGCTGCATTTCCCAGCGGTTTATACGCGTCGCTCCAATATTTGATTGAACACGGCACACCTACCCACCCGGACGAACTGAGCCATCACCAGGCCGTGCGCCTGCTGGCCCGCAACGGCGAGCCAGCGGTGTGGACACTGGTACAAAGCAGCACAGGCATCCCCGATCAAACCCACTGGCAAGGCACTCCGCCCGGGCGAGTCACCGCCAACTCACCGGAATTATTGATCCGTATGGCCTGCGCCGGCGCAGGTATCGCCGCGGTACCCGATTATTTTGCGGCGGCAGCCGTCAAGCGGGGGGAGTTAAAACGCATCATGCCCGACTGGTGTGTACCTGCGAGCACCGCCTGGGCTGTTTTCCCCGGCCGGCGTTTAATGCCCGCTAAAACCCGGGCCTTTATCGACATGCTACATACCGCATTGAGCCATTAAACCAGCCCGCCGGCTGCCCACAGTAGCTGCAGGGAGCCCGCTATTTATGTTCGCAAGCGCTGGATTTTTAACCTGACTGACGGTAAGGTTGAATCTAGTGTGGCACCAGCCCTAATTGCTCCGCTGTTTGAACATTTTTATACCCCCCTTTTCCCGACCCGCCCCTTTGAAAGCACGTATGCAAATCACCAAAGACACCGTTGTCACACTGGATTATTCTGTCATCGACCCCGATGGCAATGTGGTTGATGGTGGCGAAGAGCCACTGGCCTACCTGCATGGCTACGGCACCGATATTTTCCCTGTGATTGAATCGGCGCTGGACGGTAAAGTCGTTGGCGACACCCTGCGTATTGCCATGACAGCCGACGACGCGTTTGGCCCGTATCAGGACGATCTGGTCAAGGTAGAACCGCGCGACATATTCCCCGATACCATCGAAATTGGCATGCAGTTTGAAACCGGTGAAAATGACGACGAAGAGTCCGAGCTGTACACCATCATCGACATCGAAGGCGACCAGGTGGTACTCGACGCCAACCACCCGCTGGCCGGTCTGGATTTAACCTTTGAGTGCACGGTGCGTGAAATTCGCGCCGCCAGCCCCGAGGAAATTGACCACGGACACGTTCACTGAGCCGGTCCCGATGGGCGTGCAATCAAACGGTTTTCTGCCAAGTCGACATAAAGGCTGAACTTAAGTGGCTATCCGGCCACTAGCGTTGATGGCCTTTATTCATCACTTGCAGGAGTACACTCAGTGAAGTACCAGTCGCTGGATCTGTTTATTCAAACTGTCGCCCAACGCAACCCCGGGCAGCCCGAATTTATTCAAGCCGTCACCGAGGTGATGGAAAGCCTGTGGCCTTTCATCACCGCACACCCGCATTACGCCGAGCAAAGTCTGCTCGATCGCCTCGTTGAGCCCGAGCGGGTCATCATCTTCCGCGTGTGTTGGGTTGATGACCGTGGCGATGTCCAAGTCAACCGTGGCTACCGCATCCAGCACAGCTCATCGATTGGCCCCTACAAAGGCGGCATCCGTTTTCACCCTTCGGTTAATTTGTCGATTCTCAAATTCCTGGGCTTTGAACAAACCTTTAAAAATGCACTCACCACACTCCCCATGGGCGGGGGCAAAGGCGGCTCGGATTTTGACCCCAAGGGCAAAAGTGATGGGGAGGTCATGCGCTTTTGTCAGGCATTCATCAGCGAGCTCTATCGCCACATCGGCAGCGATACCGATATCCCGGCAGGCGACATCGGCGTAGGCGCCCGTGAAGTCGGCTTTATGGCCGGCATGATGAAAAAGCTCAGCAACCGCTCTGACAGCGTTTTTACCGGCAAAGGTCTGAGCTTTGGCGGATCACTGATACGCCCCGAAGCCACCGGCTATGGCACCGTGTATTTTGCGCAGGAGATGCTGACAGCCCACGGCAAAAGCCTTGACGGCCTGCGGGTGAGCGTATCGGGCTCGGGTAATGTGGCCCAGTATGCCGTCCAAAAAGCGATGTCCTTGGGTGCCAAGGTCATAACCCTGTCAGACTCTGGGGGCACCGTGGTGGATCATGCCGGCTTTACCCCTGACAAGCTCGCCTTGCTCATGCAGATCAAAAACGAGCAACGCGGGCGAATCAGCGACTATGCCCGTCAAATCAATGCGGAATTTTGCAGCGGCATGCGTCCCTGGCACGTACCGGTCGATGTAGCGCTGCCCTGCGCCACCCAAAACGAGCTCGACGAACACGACGCCCGTACGCTGGTCAACAACGGCGTTATCTGCGTGGCTGAAGGTGCCAACATGCCCAGCACCAATGAAGCGGTCAAGGTGTTTGAGCAAGCCGGGATTCTCTACGCCCCGGGCAAAGCCAGCAATGCGGGCGGCGTTGCTACGTCGGGGCTGGAAATGAGCCAGAACGCCCTGCGTTTATCCTGGAGCCGCGACGAAGTCGACACCCGCTTGCAGGGCATCATGCACAACATCCACGAAGCCTGCATCCACTATGGCCGCCGTGTCGATGGCAGCGTGAGTTATGTGAATGGTGCCAACATTGCCGGCTTTGTGAAGGTGGCCGACGCCATGCTGGCTCAAGGCGTTATTTAAACCGAGTCCCTCAAACCCTTAAAACTCCGCATCGAGCTCGTCGA
The DNA here is from genome assembly GCA_036834985.1 of Burkholderiaceae bacterium. Taxonomy (GTDB): domain Bacteria; phylum Pseudomonadota; class Gammaproteobacteria; order Burkholderiales; family Burkholderiaceae_B; genus DAITMV01. The sequence goes on from DAITMV010000048.1 coordinate 8,224, forward strand.
TTTCATCGGGCTCTTTGTGGGCACCCACCACCCACTCCTGCATCGCCGGCAAGCTCATGATGGTGTTGCAATACGATTGGCATGGGGCGGTTAAAGCGACATCGTAGGTGATAAAACGTGTCACCACCGGGGCAAACATGGCATCGGCCATGCAAGGCGATTTACCAAACAGGTAGGGTCCACCATAAGTCGCCAGGCAGGTGGCCCAGATGTCGATGATGCGGTCAATATCGGCCCGCGCCCGCGACCATATCTTGAACTTCGGAAAACGGCCTTTGATATTCATCGGTAAAGACGAACGCATGGCACTAAATCCCGAATGCATTTCCCCACATATTGAACGGCAATGTGCCCGCGCGGCGCGGTCTTCTGGTAACAAGCCCGATTGTGGGCGAAGCTCGTTCAAAAACTCACCGATGGCCAGGGTATCCCACACATGAATACCCTCGTAGTCAAGCGCTGGTACCCGCATGGACGAAGACAGTAACAACATCTCGGCCTTCATCGCCGGGTCATCCGGGGAAATAAAACGCTCGGTGAACTCCAGACCAGACAACCTGGCCATCAGCCACCCCCGCAAAGCCCACGCACCGTAATTTTTACTGCTGATTGTCAGTATGGATTGAGTCATCGTACACGCTCCTGTACCTGTTATCAGCAAGGCTTATGCCATGCGTCATGGATCACCTTAACAGACTTACACCCCAAAATGGTGCGCCGCACGATGGCTTGGCTGGCCCGCTAATTGCCTCATCAGATATAAACAAATGTCAGAAAGACCGCCATGCTTTACCAGGCCTACCAGTTTCAAACCCAACTCATGTCGCCCTTGCGTATCTGGGCAGATGTGATCAGCCACGCCACACGTGCTGGCAGCACCCATCGTTCGGGTCTGCGGCAACTATCGGCCGCTGCGGAGGTTTTTGCGAGACTGCGCCTGACCCATAGCCGTCCACCGTTTGGCATCAGCACGGTGACCATTCAAGGGCAAGACGTTCAGATGATGGAGGAGGCGGTGCTTACACTGCCCTTTGGCACCTTGCTGCGATTTAAAAAAGACCCCGCAGCAGGCATTGGCCTACAACCAGCGGTGTTGCTAACCGCACCGCTCTCAGGCCACTTCGCCACGCTGCTGCGCGAAACTGTGCGTACCCTGCTGCAAGACCACGAGGTGTACATCACCGACTGGCATAACGCGCGTGATGTATCGCTGGCACATGACGCCTTTGGGCTGGATGACTACATCGACTACATGATGCAGTTTGTTGCGCACATCGGACCGGGCTGCCATGTCGTTGCGGTATGCCAGCCCTGCGTTGCAGCACTCGCCGCCACCGCGCTGATGGCCGAGGACAACCACATCGCCCAACCCAAAAGCCTCACGCTGATGGCCGGCCCGGTGGATTGTAGGGTCAACCCCACCGATGTGAACCGACTGGCTACCAGCAAGCCCATCACTTGGTTTGAGCAGAATCTGATCAGTCATGTCCCGTGGCCGCACAAGGGGTTTATGCGGCGCGTGTACCCGGGCTTTGTACAACTGAGCGCGTTTATGAGCATGAACCTGGAGCGCCATCAGCAATCGTTTGAAGACATGTACCGCCACCTCGTCGAAGGCCGCCCTGACGAGGCCGAATCGATCGGTCAGTTTTACGATGAATACCTGGCCGTCAATGACTTACCTGCCGAGTTTTATCTCCAAACCGTTGAAAAAGTGTTCCAGACCTTTGACCTGCCCCTGGGTAAACTCCGCTACCGAGGCCGTCCCGTGAACCCCGGTGCGATTAAACGCACGGCCCTCATGACGGTGGAAGGCGAACGCGACGACATTTGCGCTGTGGGCCAAACCGTCGCCGCACAAGACTTATGCAACAGCATTCGCCCCTACTTAAAAACCCACCACATACAAACCGGTGTGGGGCACTACGGCGTATTTAGCGGACGACGCTGGAACCAGCAGATTTACCCGCGGGTGCGGGATGCGATCCATGCGAGTCAGGGGTGAGTGGTTGTTAAACGCTTAATTTGACGATCATGAAAACGGGTCAGTAGCAATAAGGCTGTGGTGGCACCGATCAGCGCCGAAAACATATCGGATTGAGTGTCCCACGGATCGCCCTGCGTACCCAAAAACTCATCGGCACCCTGGCCCAGTGACAAGGCCGCCGCCCACTCAATCAGCTCATAGCTTGCGCTGATGGCCAGCACAACACATACCACTACAAACGCGAGCATTTTGCGCCCGCGCACATAGCTGCCCCGAATCAGTATTTCACGGGCCACCAGCGCCGGCACAAATCCTTGGAAAAAATGGCCGATCTTGTCGTAGGGATTGCGATGTAGCCCCAGCATCTGCGCAATTTCAAAACCCAGCGGTACCCGCGCATAGGTGTACGCACCACCCACCATGAGAACCACCGCATGCAGAAAGATGCAGACATACAAAAGTGTTGTCAGAGGAAAACGCTTGTAGCTCGCGCAAAGCAGGGGCACGGCAATGAAGATCGGAAAGACCTCCATGACCCATGTAGCGCGGTCGTAGGGATGAGCACCGGAGAAACCGAGAAGCGCCAAGAGGACGACCAAGGCCATCAACAGGGATTGGGTGCGGGATAGCATCATGACATGTGGGGCGCTTATGGATGGGGTGTAGTACCTGGCGATATCACCGCAAATCGCGTCGCCATCTCGGCAGCCAAGGCCTGTAATCCGCTCAAGGGGCGAATCATCACCTCAAACTCGGCGATCTTGCCCTCGTCATCAAAGCGAATCATGTCGATGCCTTTGAGCTCGCGATCACCGACGCGCGCACTGAACTCCAGCACCACGCTTAAGCCATCGTCCGAGGCAAATTCACGGTGATAGGAAAAGTCCTCAAACACCTGCATTACCGTGTTCAAAATGAGCTCCAGAACGGGTGCTGTTTGATAAGGCTTGTACACGGCAGGAGAGCGGAAAACGACATCTGGCCGGGTGATTTCCAAGAGGCCGGTGAAATCGCGATGGGCGATCATGTGGTGCCAACGCAGCATTGAAGCAGCGACAGCGGGCGGGGTGGACAGTGGTAGGGTCATGGATTGGCTCGGTTTAAGTTCAGGCAAACATACGGACGCATTTATGCAACCAGTTGCATAATCTTAAATCCGGACAATTTATTTTTCAACCAGTTGCAATTCCTGAGCCCAGCGCCCATGGATTGGCGTGGGCTCCGCTTTAAACCGCCTCAATCCGATGCGCAATCGCCTCACCCAGCTCGGTGGTGTTGGCCTTGCCGCCCAAGTCAGGCGTGCGGGGGCCGTGGGCCAGCACATGTTCTATGGCCGCCAGCATCGCGTCGTGCGCAGCGCGGTGGCCCAGGTAATCGAGCATCAACGCAGCAGACCACACCATGGCAATCGGGTTGGCGATGTTTTTACCAAAAATATCCGGTGCTGATCCGTGTACAGGCTCAAACAGTGACGGGAACAGACGGTCCGGGTTCAGGTTGGCCGAGGGGGCAAGCCCAATCGTTCCCGTACAGGCGGGGCCCAAGTCCGAGAGAATATCGCCAAACAAATTGCTGGCTACCACCACATCAAAACGGGTGGGCTGCAATACAAATCGGGCACACAAAATATCGATGTGTTGCTTGTCAACCGTGATGCCGGGGTAATGCTGGGCCATTTCATCGGCGCGGCCATCCCACCACGGCATGCTGATCGCAATGCCGTTCGATTTGGTGGCCACAGTGAGGTGTTTGCGTGCGCGGCTGTTGGCCAGTTCAAAGGCATATTTGAGCACACGGTCGGTGCCGTGGCGGGTGAAGATGGACTCCTGTATTACAACCTCGCGGTCGGTGCCTTCAAAGATGCGGCCGCCCAGATTGGTGTATTCACCTTCGGTGTTTTCGCGGACCACATAAAAATCAATATCGCCCGGTTTGCGGTTGGCCAGGGGGCATGGCACGCCCTCAAACAAGCGCACAGGCCGCAAGTTGATGTACTGGTCAAATTCACGGCGAAACTTGAGCAGCGAGCCCCACAGCGAAATATGGTCGGGCACGGTGGCGGGCCAGCCCACTGCACCAAAAAGGATGGCGTCCATCCCCTGGAGCTGCGCCTTCCAGTCGTCAGGCATCATGTGGCCGGTGGCTAGGTAATAATCGCAGCTAGCCCATGGGATGTGGGTATATTGCAGGGGTATGTCGAAACGGCGGGTCACCGCCTCCAGAGCAAGCAGCGCTTGGGGCATGACTTCCTGGCCAATACCGTCACCGGGAATGACGGCAATCTTCAAAGGTTTTTTTGCAGACATGAGTGCAGAGGGTAACGAGTTGATTATTTAGGTTTGTATTGGGTGGGGCAATACGCGCGGGTGACCGAGGGGTCGCGCAGTGCGGCATGTTTGGTGGCCCGGTTGGCCATGCGTTGGCGCCACATTTTGAATGAGCTGGGCTTCATGTGGCGGCGCATCAGGGCAACTACCGCCGATTCGTTTACACCATACAAGCGCTCGATGGCATCAAAGGGGGTTCGGTCTTCCCAAGCCATCTCGATGATTCGGGATAGATCGGCCGGGCTCACATCGGGGACAGTCATCGTTGTCGTACTTTGGCGGTCAATTCGTTTTGGGTGTGTTTGTGATCTTCTTGCGCCAGGCGCAGGGCTTCTCGTTCAAAGTCAACAATGGAGGGGTGGTAATCTCGGCCGCCCAGTCGAATGGCATAGGTCCAGACGTAACGCCGACCTTCTTTTGTGTATACATCAATGATACGTTCCATACGCGTGCCCCAAGTGTAATATGGTTTAAATTCCCGGCGGGGTGCTCTCCCTAAGGTGCGCTCTGGGTGTAATTAAGTCAAGTGCTTTTGAGGCGGGCTATCCAGCCGAGGGCTCAACGTGATTTAATGAGCAATAACACATATTTTGAAGGGATATTCCACATGAAACTGCTCACCACCATGACCACCGTGTGGCGTACGCTGGCTGTAGGTCTGTCACTGGTTTTGTCTTTGGCGGCCAACGGTACCCAGGCACAAACGCCTGTGAGAGATAAAGTGGTCTACCACTTTGACGATGCTGATAGCCAGGCCACCAAGGGGTTGCGCAACATCCGCAATCACCTGGACGTTGCCCCTGACACCCAAATCATCGCGGTGGCGCATGCCAACGGGGTGGATTTTTTGATGGAAGGTGCCAAAGACAAAAAGAATCCGTCCATTGACTATGCTGCGCTTGTCAGCGCGCTAAAGGCTCGCGGCGTGCGGTTTGAGGTGTGTGAAATCACCATGAAAAACCGTGGTCTGACAAAAGAACAGTTTATTCTGGATGCCGATTTCACACCCTCTGGTGTGGTGCGAATTGCGCAGTTGCAAAGCCGTGAGGGTTTTGCGTACATCAAGCCGTAATAACCGCCGCAAAGCAGGGAGCCACCGAGGGCCGTACCTCCCTGCCCTGCCAGTTTGGCTGGTTACTTGTTAGGCTGAGGCGTCAAGCGCAAATAGGGACGTATCGCCTTGTAACCCTTTGGAAATTTTTCGGCGATGATGGTCGGGTCCTGCAAAGAGGGGACGATCACCACATCGTCTCCGTCTTTCCAGTTGCCTGGCGTAGCCACACTGTGGCTATCGGTCAGTTGCAGCGAGTCAATAACCCGCAAGATCTCGTTAAAATTACGGCCCGTGCTGGCTGGGTAGGTAATCGTCAAGCGAATCTTTTTGTTCGGATCAATCACAAACAGCGAACGCACTGTGAGCGTGGCGTTGGCATTGGGGTGAATCATGTCGTAGAGCTGAGCGACAGAGCGGTCCGCGTCGGCGATGATAGGAAAGCGCACTTCGGTATTTTGCGTGTCGTTGATATCGGCAATCCACTCTTTGTGCGAATCGACGGGGTCCACGGACAAAGCGATCACCTTGACGTTGCGCTTGGCAAACTCGCCCTGCAACTTGGAGGTCAGACCCAGCTCTGTGGTGCAAACGGGTGTGAAATCAGCCGGGTGTGAGAACAAAACACCCCAGCTGTTGCCCAGCCATTGATGAAATGACAACAGCCCTTCCGTGGACTCTTGTGTGAAATCGGGTGCGATATCGCCCAGTCGTAAGCTGCTCATGCGTGCCTTCGTAGTGGTAGTTGCGGTGATTGGATGAGGGTTTGTTAAACCGGCTCATCGGAGCATCGATACTAGGCGCAAGGTGCCGTCGAATCAAATGCATTTTTCGACTTTACATATGACCAATGCGCACAGGGTCCGGTCACGAACACTCACCCCGACTGGCATCGACCAAAATGGGCCACAGATAATCGTAGGCGTCACCCGTACATTGAGCAGCACACTGATTAAACGCCACTGTGATATTAGCGTTTTGCGACCACATAAACACTTGGCAGGTGTTGTCCCTGGATTTGAGTTTGACGATCGGCAAGCTTTGGGTTTGCTCAAAACGGCTTAAATCAAAGTTGCAGGTACCACGGCGGGGAATATTCACCTCAGCCTGGAATTGACGGACCTGGGCATCTTTTACATCGGTTGTCAGATTGCCGTTGTACCCCCGCTCATCTTTGAAGTGACAGGCGGTGTTCAGGTTAATCGCCCTGGTGGGAATGGGGGCCAGTTTGCCTTTGCTGTTGCGCGACGGCTGAGCTGACTGGGCATCACGGCTCGAGATGTCAGGGGTGGTGTAGACCACGCTGGCATCAGAGCTGGGCGTGCTGTTGCCAGACGGCCCATTACGGATTGCGCAGGCGCTCAGGGCCAATATTGCCAACATCAGGGGCCAGCCGGCCAGGCGGGTGGCAGCGCGCTTATTGTGTAAGTTGAACATAAATTGCACTCCTGAACAGGGCAAAGCAGTCGCAACGGCGATGGAGGCACTGCCACGCATAATATCCTAACGCATGGCCGGCCAATCGGTGTACCGTGGCCGCCAAGACATCAGCTTGAGTTAGAACTGCTTTTTAAGGCCCATGGCAAAACCGCCAGGCAGCAAACTCAGAGAGATGGAATCCTGGGTTTTATGGGACAAGTACCCCACCCCTGCCCCCAATAACATGCCAGCGACCACGTCAGATTGCCAGTGATCCTGTGTTTTAACCCGAGCTACACCCGCATATACCGGCAACGCGGCCAAAGCCCAAACAGCGGGGTATTGGTACTGATTACGCAAAATAATGGGCGTAATGGCGGCTGCCATCAAAGTTGTTTGACCACTGGGGAAGCTGTCATTACCACTTTTTGAGAAAAACTGGTTGGGATCATTGGTATCGCGGGGCCGCTCACGGCGAAACACGCGTTTTAAGACCTCAACGGACACAGCGCTCACGGCCAGCGAGTCCATCGCCGCCCAGGCGGTTTTTCCCGCATCGGAGCGGTTACCTTCCCACAAGGCGGTGGCAACTTCCGTGGTGATGACCAAACCCAAAACAGCGTTCTGAGTACTTTGCTTCCATACGGCACTGTCGCTCTTGGTCACCTTTGAATCAATCCCGAACGGGCCCTCGCCCGCTTGAGCCAAGGAGGCACTGGCCAGTACAACCCCCACCACCGCGACTATTTTTTTAAAACCCGAACCAAATACTGAGACCATGTAAGACCTATATAAATAACTTGACTATTGTTTGCAGACGAAGTGTACAGGCAAGAAATGAAGCCAAATGTGCATATATGTAACATCTTAGGCGCACTTAATTTGCTTTCTAGTTTGGTACATCCAAAACAAACCTTTAAAATAGAGGGGTTTAGCTTACAACCATCCCCGGAGATTGAGTAAATGACCCTTAAAGTTGGCATTAACGGCTTTGGCCGTATTGGCCGCATGGTTTTCCGTGCCGCTGTTCAGAACTTCCCTGAAATCGAAATCGTTGGCATCAACGACCTGCTCGAGCCAGACTATCTGGCCTACATGCTCAAGTACGACAGCGTACACGGCCGCTTTAAGGGCGATGTCAGCATTGAAGGTAACACCTTGATTGTCAACGGCAAAAAAATCCGCCTGACCGCTGTAAAAGACCCCTCCGAACTCAAGTGGGGTGAGATCGGTGCCGACGTCGTGATCGAGTCCACCGGCCTGTTCCTGACCAAGGAAACCGCTCAAAAGCACATTGATGCCGGCGCCAAAAAAGTGATCATGTCGGCCCCATCCAAGGATGACACACCGATGTTTGTATTTGGTGTCAACGACAAAACCTATGCAGGCCAGGCCATCGTATCAAACGCCTCTTGCACGACCAACTGCCTGGCCCCTGTGGCCAAGGTATTGAATGACAAATGGGGCATCAAGCGTGGTCTGATGACCACCGTGCACGCTGCAACCGCGACTCAAAAAACAGTGGACGGCCCGTCGAACAAAGACTGGCGCGGCGGCCGCGGAATTCTGGAAAACATCATCCCGTCGAGCACTGGCGCTGCCAAAGCCGTGGGCGTGGTGATTCCCGAATTGAACAAGAAGCTGACCGGTATGTCGTTCCGCGTACCGACCTCTGACGTATCTGTCGTCGACTTGACGGTTGAACTGAACGCCGAAGCCACTTACGAAGAAATCTGCGCTGAAATGAAAGCACAGAGCCAAGGCGCCATGAAAGGCGTATTGGGTTACACCGAGGACAAAGTGGTCGCCACCGACTTCCGTGGTGAGCCATGCACCTCCGTGTTTGACGCTGAAGCCGGCATCGCACTGGACAAAACCTTCGTTAAAGTCGTGAGCTGGTACGACAATGAGTGGGGCTACTCCAACAAAGTGCTGGAAATGGTCAAAGTGATCGCCAAGTGATGTAACGCTTGGCTTGTACCTCGTAGAGGCCGGGCCGCGTGAGAAGGCGAGACGCAAAGCGGGCTGCTGTGTAAACAGTGGCCCGTTTTTTATGGGGCCGTGCGCTGCGTTGTTCTATGGTGTGTCAGCGTGAGGTGAACTGTGGCTGCGCTGAGCGATGGGGAGCTGGTTCGAGATATTTCGGTTGGATGAGCTGCGCTGTACGATGGGGAGCTGGTTCGAGATGTTTCGGTTGGATGAGAAGCGCTGTGCTGTGGGGAG
>DAITMV010000049.1:0-17118 GCA_036834985.1 Burkholderiaceae bacterium
GTAGATGCCATGGTGCAAATGATCAATGCCGCCCGACAGTTTGAAACCCACATGAAGCTGGTCAGTACCGCAGAGACCAATGCCCGCGCGGCCAATCAGTTGTACTCCACGAATTAATAGGAATTACTCGCCATGATGCGCTCCCTGTTTATCGCCAAGACCGGTCTGGATGCCCAGCAAACCCAGCTGGATGTGATTTCAAACAACCTGGCCAACGTCAGCACCAATGGTTTTAAACGCAGCCGTGCAGTGTTTGAGGATTTGTTGTATCAGACCCTGCGTCAGCCAGGGGCCAACTCCTCGCAGCAAACCCAGGTACCGTCCGGATTGCAGATCGGTACGGGCTCCCGCGCGGTGGCAACGGTGAAGAACTTTACGCAGGGCAACCTGCAGCAAACCGGCAATTCGCTGGATGTAGCCATTAACGGCAATGGATTTTTTCAGGTGAACCTGCCCGACGGCACGCCTGCCTACACGCGTGACGGTAGTTTTCAGCTGGACAATCAAGGGCAGTTGGTCACCTCCAACGGTTATGTCGTTCAGCCTGCCATCACTATTCCGCCCGGCGCGCAGACCATCACTGTTGGACAGGACGGTACTGTGACGGCCACGCTGCCCGGCCAGGCTCAGCCGCAAAATCTGGGTCAGCTTCAATTGACAACCTTCATCAACCCGGCTGGTCTGTCCTCACAAGGTCAAAACTTGTTTGTTGAAACAGCGGCTTCAGGCACAGGCACTCAAAGCACGCCAGGTCAAAACGGTGCCGGCGGTTTAAGTCAGGGTGTGGTGGAAACATCCAACGTAAACGTTGTTGAGGAGCTGGTGGGTTTGATTCAAACCCAGCGTGCTTACGAGATCAATTCCAAGGCAATCACGACATCTGACCAGATGTTACAGCGCTTATCGCAGCTTTGATTTTTTTGGGGCGTGGCATTCTAGTGGTATGAACTCTGGAACTCACACCATGACAAAGACTCTTGCAAGACTATTAACGGCAGCCTGTGTAATAACTTTAGCCGGATGTGAAGCATTAATGGGGCCCAAAGTGCAATTTCCTGAGGAAATGAGCGCTCGCCCCGCACCGCCTCCGCCACAGGCCTCCGTGCCTACGGGCAGCATCTATAGCATTGCATCGTATCGTCCCATGTTTGAGGACCGCCGTGCCCGACTGGTGGGTGATACGTTGACGATTGTCATCAACGAAAAAACCAGCGCCACACAAAACAATGAAACCTCCGCCAGCCGGTCCGATTCCGCATCCATCTCCTTGCCGTTGATCAAAGATTTCTTTGGATCAGGCGGAGATCTCAAAGCGATCAACGGCTCAGCCAACAGCAGTAAAAAATTCGACGGTAAAGGCGCCAGTACGGCCAACAACCTGTTGACTGGCACGCTCACTGCCACGGTGTTGGAAGTATTACCAAACGGTAATCTGGTCGTGGCGGGTGAAAAGCAACTGGGCACCAACCGGGAGGTGGAATATCTGCGAATTTATGGCGTGGTGAACCCCACCACAATCCAGGTGGGTAACACTGTCAACTCCTCTCAAGTGGCTGATGCCCGTATTGAATACCGTGGCAAAGGTACGCTGGACTCAGCCCAAGTCATGGGCTGGCTGTCACGCTTTTTCCTGACCGTACTGCCTTTCTGACCAACACGGATCTGATCATGACGACTTTTGCTTTGATGTCTCGTTGGACCCGACACCTAGTGGGTGGCGTCGTGGCCTGTCTATGTGTCGGTTTGGCCGGTTTGGCGCATGCCGAACGCATTCGCGATGTGGCTTCGGTCAATGGCGTGCGTCCTAACTCACTGTTTGGCTACGGCTTGGTGGTGGGGCTGGATGGAACCGGTGACCAGACCACTCAGACGCCTTTTACCACCCAAAGCCTGCAGAGCATGTTGAGCCAAATGGGGGTCAATTTGCCACCGGGTATGACGCTTCAGCTAAAAAACGTAGCCTCGGTGATGGTGACGGCCCAGTTACCGGCCTTCACCCAGCCAGGTCAGCAGCTTGATGTGACGGTGGCCTCGATTGGTAATGCAAAAAGTCTTCGTGGCGGCATGTTGCTGCTGACGCCACTCAAAGGGGTGGATGGTCAGGTGTACGCACTGGCACAAGGGCAAATGATCGTCGGCGGAGCGGGTGCGGCTGCGGGCGGTTCAAAAACGGTGGTCAATCATTTGTCTGCAGGCCGTATACCCAACGGTGCATTGGTTGAACGGGCGGTGGCCTCACCTTTTACCTTGGGTGACTCGGTTCGCCTGGAGCTTGTCAAAACCGACTTTACCAATGCCATTCGGATGGCTGAAGTCATTAACAAGCGCTTTGGCGATAACACCGCCAAGGCACTTGATGGTCGTATTGTTGAAGTACGTGCCCCCATGGATGCCAACTCCCGTGTGATGTTCATGTCCGAGTTGGAGCAGTTGCCGATTGAGTCATCCGAGGCCAACGCCAAGGTGATTGTTAATGCGCGTACTGGCTCGGTGGTGATGAACAATGCGGTCAGCCTGGCGCCGTGCGCCGTTGCCCACGGCAACCTGTCCGTGCAGATCACTCAAACGCCGCTGGTCAGCCAGCCTGGTGCCCTGTCGGGTGGTCAAACCGTGGTGGCCCAGCAAACCGATATTCAAATCAAACAGGATGGTGGGGCTGGCAACTTGATCCAGGTCGATGGTGCCGCCAAGTTGTCGGATGTGGTCAAAGCCCTCAATACACTGGGTGCGACTCCTCAGGATCTGGTGTCGATTCTGCAGGCGATGCAAGCCTCGGGCAGTTTGAAGGCTGAACTGGAGGTGATCTGATGGAGCCCCTTAAAAGCAACGGAACGCCACAGGCACTTAGTCTGGATACGCGTGGGTTTACGGCACTGAAAAAAGCCGCCAAGGCAGATCCCAACTCAGCCGAGTTCAAGGGCGTGGTCAAAGAATCCGCGCGGCAGTTTGAAGCAGTCTTTCTGGATATGGTCGTTAAGGGTATGCGGCAAAGTGTGCCTGATGGGGGCTTGTTTGATAAGCAGTCCAGTAAAATGTTCGAAGGCATGCAGGACCAGCAAATGGTTCAGGGTCTGAGTGGTCGGGGTGTTGGGCTGGCAGCAATGATCGAAAAACAGCTCATGAAAGCTGCTACGGCCTATAAGCCTCCGGTCACCGGGCAGGCTCCTGATAACGCGGCAACTGTCTCGGCCACAACCACTACTGTTAAGTAAATCGAAATTGTGCCGATAGTACAGTTGTTAGATAAAGGAATTTCATCATGACCGGCTCAGTATTTGGGATAGCGCTCAGTGGCTTAGCTGCAGCCAGGGCAGGCCTATCGACCGTATCGCACAACATCAGTAACGCAGGTACCCCGGGCTTTTCACGTCAGGAAGTGGTACAAAACGCGGCGGATGCGCAGGGCTTTGGTTTTGGATATATCGGCCAGGGGGTCGATATCAAGGACGTCAGACGCAATTACTCTGACTTTTTGAATGGTCAGGTCACTCAATCGTCGTCTGATGCATCCTACTTTGATGCCTACAACACGCAAATGAAGCGGGTTGACTCGCTGTTTGCTGATAACAGCGCCGGCTTGTCGACCAGTTTGTCGGACTTTTTCTCCGCGGCACAAGACCTGACTACACGGCCCAATGACGGGGCTGCGCGTCAAAACTTCTTGTCCACGTCAGGCGCCCTGGCCAATCGATTCAACACCCTGGATGGTTCTCTGACTGATTTACGTCGTGCCACCAATCAACAGGTCGAAGGCGCAGTCAAGTCAGTGAATGATTTGACCGGACAAATCGCTGAGCTGAATAAACAGATCGTGATTGGTTCGAATCAGGGTGTTCATGCCACCACGCCCAATGATTTGCTGGATAAACGCGATTCGCTGATCAAGCAGTTGTCAGGGCAAATTCAGACCACCGTGGTGCCCCAAGGGGATGGATCCGTCAACGTATTTTTGGCCAACGGGCAGGCGGTGGTGGTGCGGGATAAAAGCATGGACATTACGTCCCAGCGTGACCCCCTGAACCCTGAAGATTTACAGCTGGGTTTGACCCTGAACCCGGGTACAGCCAATCAAAAGCTGATCCGGTTTTCCCCGAGTGATCTGGGTACTGGGGCCTTGGCCGGTTATCTGCAATTTCGTGAAGGTCCGCTGTCGGAGTACCAGAATAAACTGGGCATGATGTCCGCGGAGCTGGAAAACCAGGTCAATACGATCAACTCTGCCGGGGTTGACCAAAACGGGGCGGCTGGTACCAATCTGTTTACCACCAACGCTGCTCGGGTTGTCAGTGGTTTGAACAATACGGGCACCGGTAGTGTGGCCGTTACAGGTATCAATGTTTCGCAACTAACAGGTGATGATTACGAGTTCAAGGTAGATTCAGGCGTGCTCAATTATCGCAAGCTTGGCTCGAATGCGAACTACACCCCTGTGACACAAACCTCTGCGGGACCACCGGCCGCGTATGCCATTCAAAATACTGCGGTTACACCGGCTGTGAACATGGTGAGCTTTCAGCTCAGTGGTACGCCAGCCAACGGGGATCAGTTTGTCATCATGCCTACGCGTGATGCCGCTAAAAACATGGCGGTGATTGCCACCGACCCGTCCCAGATTGCTGCTGCCAAAGTAGCGGGTGCTCCGGGCGACAACAGTAATTTGCTTGATATCACTGCATTGCAAACCAAGCCGGTATTGTTCCAGGCGCTCTCGGGCTCTTCAGGGCAGTCAATTTCGACGGCCTATAACCAGTTGGTCAGTACGGTGGGTAATAAAACGCGTGAAATTGGTTTGACAGCCGATGCACGCAAATCCGTGCTGGATCAGGCCACCCAGGCCCAGCAGGAGATTTCTGGCGTTAACCTGGACGAAGAGGCGGCCAACCTGTTGAAATACCAACAGGCGTATCAAGCCTCCGGGCGTGTGATTTCTTTGTCTAAAGAATTGTTTGATCTGGTGATCAGTCTGACTGGTCGATGATCCTTGAGGTGATATTGTGAGACTAAGTTCATCGCTGATGTATCAGCAAACGACAACCAAGCTGATGGAGCAACAGAAAAAGCTGTTTGATCTGCAGACTCAGTTGTCCAGCGGTTTGCGTGTACAAAAGTCATCGGATGATCCGCTGGCCATGACCATCTCCATGGAAGCCAATTCCAGCGTGGCCTTGTCTGATCAATTTAACCGCAATATTGGTGCAGTCCGCGATCAGTTCAGTCAGCTTGATTCGTCGTTAAGCTCAGCTTCGAACATCATGCAAAGCATCAAGGAAAGTATGGTGCAGGCCAACAATAGCACGATCTCTGCGGCTGATCGGCAAACCATCGCCAGCAATATGCAGTCTCAGCTGCAAGAACTGGCGGCTGTTGCCAACCGCAAGGACTCCAATGGCGCGTATGTGTTGTCCGGTATTACCGAGAGCACCCAGCCGTTTGCCAACGTGCCCAGCAGCGCTGCAGCGGGTGTCGCTTTGGGGAGTTCAGCAGCCATTGATGCTTATTACACCTACGCAGGAAGTACCACCAACCGCGGTGTACAAATTTCAAATAATCGGGTGATCGACCAAGGGGTGACTGCCAAAGATTTATTCACAGACGCCTCTGGTAACAATTACTTTGCATCGGTTCAAAAAGTGATCAATGACCTGTATTCTGGCACCCCTGCAACAGCCCAGGCCACCATCAGTACCCAGATGGGTGTCAGCGACGGTATCTTTGATCAGTTTCAAATTGGCCGCACCCGCCTGGGTGGTCGTATGCGCGAGTTGGATACAGTGGAGAGCTTGAACACCAATAACAGTGTTGAGCAGCAGCGAATCTCCGGAGATGCTGTGGGCGTGAAATATACCGATGTGATTACCCAAATCACCCAGGCTCAAACGGGTTTGCAGGCAGCCCAGCAAACCTATGCACAATCGAGCAAGTTAAGTCTGTTTAACTTTATCTCGTAAGGCATTGAGCGTTTATAAAAAAAGCCGGTCTGCTCATGCAAGCAGCCGGCTTTTTTGTTGAGGTGGCTTATTCAACCAAGCCGTTTTTCAGGGCGTAATGTGTTAACTCAGCATTGCTTTTCATTTTCATTTTTTCAAGGATGCGCGCCCGGTAAACGCTCACGGTTTTAGGGCTGAGCGCCAGCTCCTCTGCAATTTCAGAGAGTTTTTTGCCTGAAGCAATTAAACGGATGGTTTGAAATTCCCGATCAGACAAGGTGGAGTGCAGGGGCTTGTCGGAGTCCTCAGTCAGATGACTGGCCAGCGATTCGGCCAGCTCCGGCGTGATGTACCGTCGGCCAGAGGCGATAATCTGAATAGCGTCGACCAGCTTTTCCGGCGCACTGTTTTTGGTCAGATAACCTGAGGCACCCGCTTTGAGGGCACGGACGGCGTATTGGTCCTCAGGGTGCATGGACAGCATCAGCACCGCAAGTTTGGGTTTTTCTTCTTTGACGATTTTCAGCACATCGACCCCATTTTTTCCGGGCATGGTGATATCCATCACGATCACATCGAGTTCGTTGTTACGCACGGCTTTCATGATTTCCGGGTATTCGGCAGCTTCCGCAACCACCTGAATATAGCCGGTGTCCTCGAGTAACTGGCGAAGACCTTTTCTGACAATTGCGTGGTCATCTGCAAGTAATACCTTGATCATGCTTACCCCTTGTTCATCTTCGTTATTCTAGGTTGTTACCTTACTGCCTGGGAACGCTTAACATGAGCGTGGTGCCGCGTCCTGGAGAGCCGTTGATATCGAGCCAGCCATCCAGCGCCCTGACACGTTCCATCATGCCCTTGACACCAAATGATGTCTTTTTTTCCATATCGGTCAGGCCAATTCCTTTTCCGTTGTCGCGAATCTCAAGCGTCACGCTGTCATCATCGGCGAACAGCTCCACATCAACGGAGGTCGCTTGCGCGTGTTTGACGATATTGGTCAAACCCTCCTGCAAAATCCGGAAGATCGCCGTTGAGCGTTGTACGTCCAGATTTAAATCTTCCAGGTTACAGGTAAAGGATCCTGCAATACCTGAGCGTTTGGTAAAGTCTTTCATTTGCCATTCCAACGCCGGTACGATCCCGTAGTCCAGAATGCCAGGACGCAAATCTTTGGCGATCCGCTGGCTGGCCGACACCGTGTGTTCAATCAGCTCGAGCATGTCTTCAAACCGTTCATTGGCATCTTGCTCTGCACCATAGCGCTTTTTAAGCCATGCTATATCTGCTTTCAATTTTGTCAGGGTTCCACCTATGTCATCGTGGATTTCTCTGGCAATTGACCCTCTTTCTTCCTCTCTTCTTTTTTCGAATTCTGTGGTAACGCGGCGCAACTCTTCTTGGGAGGCCCGCAATTGCTGCTCCGCTGTTTTTTGCGCGGTGATGTCAATCAGCGCACCGTCCCAGGTCAGCTCATCGGCGCCCGTGAGTCGGCTGCTGGCGCTTAAAAAGCACCAGCGTGGCCCGTCTGCACCGTGAATCACCAGTTGACCCTCCCAACTGAGCGGTTCATGGGTTTGGGTTTGTTCAGTCAGGTGGTTTCTTAGATCGGCCGCGCTGTCGGGGGCAAATTGTTTAAAAAACAGTGACGGATCGTCCAGAAATACCCGGGCAGGAAGTCCAAACAAGCGCAAGGCACCGTCACTGACAAAGGGGGCATTCGGATGCAGCCCCTCTTTATCGGTAAACATTTGAAAAATGACACCGGGCAGGTTGGCCGCAATCGCTGCAAAACGGGTTTCACTCTCGCGCTGGGCCCGCTCGGCGGCTTGCCGCTCCCGACGTTCCTCTGCAGCCCTTAAACTGCGTTCAATAGCAGGAGCCAACCGTTTGAGGTTGTCTTTCATCAAGTAATCGTCAGCGCCAGACCGCATGGCGTCGACAGCGACGTCCTCCCCGATGTTGCCAGACACAATAATAAACGGGATATTGTGTGCGCTGGCCCTGACAATCTGTAACGCTTCCTCGGAGCTAAAGCCGGGCAGTCGGTGGTCTGAAATCACCATATCCCAGGTTTGTTCATCCAACGCGCGCTGCAGGTCGGGGGCATTGTCCACACGGACGCAGTGGGCTGAAATTCCACCTGTTTTTAGCCTGTACAACAGTAGTTCGTAATCCGATTCAGTGTCTTCTACTACCAGCAGATTTAGTCTTTTATGGTGTGTTGTGTTCATACGCTTAGGCTAAAGAGCTAATTAAGGGGACAAATACTTCTTAAATCCATCCTTCTGTTTTTGGATCTTAAAGCAACAATAGGGTCGTAGGCATGTTTATTCTGCCTTGTTTGCGCGATTGTCGCGATGCTTTAAGAAAAAATCATGATCGAATCCAAGTTTAAATGGGGTAATACCAGTTCGCCTGCAGCAACGCCGACCCGAACCAGCCTTGTTGGCGCCGGTAGCTCTGTGGTTTTGCCCGTGAGCCGACAGGCTAGGTCTGCCAGTGCCTTGCCCGACGACGGGGATGATCGGGAGTTTGAGTTTACGGCCAAGGATTTTGACCGAATCCGGCAGATGATCTGCAAACACGCGGGCATCTCCTTAGCCCCTGGCAAGCAGAGTATGGTGTACAGCCGCTTGGCCAGACGCTTGCGGGCCACCGGCCACAAAAAGTTTTCCGATTACCTCGATAGTCTTAAAGACGAGCGCAGTGCCGAGTGGGAACAGTTTGTTAACTCGCTGACAACCAACTTGACCTCGTTCTATCGCGAGGCTCACCATTTTCCAGCCTTTGCTGAGCATTTGTTGTCGCTCAAGGGCAAACCTCGAATCGATGTGTGGTGCAGTGCAGCCTCCACCGGCGAAGAGCCCTACACGATGGCTATAACGGCCATGGAAGCCTTCAAATCCATGACCCCACCGGTGCGTATTATTGCCACCGATATTGACACCAAGGTATTGGCTCATGCCCGCGAGGGCGTTTACAAAGAAGACCAGGTTGAGAAAATTCCTGTTGATGTCTTGAAACGTTACTTCCTCAAAGGCACCGGGACTCAGGCCGGCATGGTGCGGGTTCGCCCCGAGGTTCAAGCCCTGGTGACGTTCCGTCCCCTGAACCTGCTCGATAATGTGTGGCCCCTGCGTCCTGGTTTTGACGTGATCTTTTGCAGAAACGTCATGATCTATTTTGAAAAAGATGTGCAAATGCAGATCCTCAAAAAGTTTGCGCCTTTGATGAATCGTGGCGGATTACTGTTTGCAGGGCATTCAGAAAATTTTGCCATGGCACGGGACTATTTTCGCCTGCGCGGTAAAACCATTTACGAAGTGGTGGACGACAAGGCCTTAGAACCGAATAAGGGTGGCGATGTGTTTGCCCGGGGAGTCCTTCGTTGAACTTACCCCACGTCAAGGAGATGAGCGCTCATCTGAAGGTAGAGAGCCTGATGATCATGCCAGGAGAGCATGCTGTCTCCTGGACCCCGGTGATTATCGGTACCTTGCTCGGATCTTGTGTCTCTGCCTGCTTGTGGGATCGTCGCCTGGGCATCGGCGGCATGAATCACTTCATGTTGCCCGATGCACCCGACGCGGGTTCGCAAACTGGAGCGCCATTGCGGTATGGCTTGTATGCCATGGAACGTTTGGTCAACGATTTGCTGATCATGGGCTCTCGCCGCAGCGACATGTTGGCCAAAGTGTTTGGGGGAGGCAATATCACCGGCCATTTAACCGATCACCACGTAGGGCAGCGTAATGCGACCTTTGTGGTTGACTTCCTGCACAAGGACGGCATCCGTCTGATGGCGCAGGATTTAGGTGGTCGTCACAGCCGTCGAATTCAATTTAACACCAAAACCGGCGCGGTCAAGATGCAAAAGCTGCCTCGCCACGACCAGCACAAAATTCTTGTGCAGGAAAAAATTTACAGTGAAAAGATTATCCATGATCCACCGGCAGGTGGTGTTGAGTTTTTCTAGGATTGAATGATGCAGAAAATAAAGGTGCTTGTTGTAGACGACTCCGCGTTGATTCGCAATCTGATGACCCGCATCATCAATGCACAGCCTGACATGATGGCTATTGGAGCGGCTCCGGACCCCATGGTGGCCCGTGAAATGATCAAGGCACAAAACCCGGATGTGCTGACGCTCGATATCGAGATGCCCAAGATGGATGGCCTTGAGTTTCTTGAAAAGCTGATGCGCTTGCGACCCATGCCAGTGGTGATGGTCTCCACCCTGACGGACCGGGGCGCAGATGTCACCATGCGTGCGTTGGAACTGGGGGCTGTTGATTTTGTGACCAAACCCAAATTGGACATTACACAGGGCATGCTCGATTACGCCAACGATATTTCGGATAAAATCCGCGCCGCTTATTTGGCCCGATTCCGCGTGGCGCGGACCTCCGCCCAATTGGCTGCCGCCCGCACCAAACCAGAGGTTCCATCGCTGTTGTCACTGGGGAATCGATTCTCTGCGACAGAAAAGCTGATTCTGATTGGTGCATCAACCGGCGGTACTGAGGCGATTCGGCATATCTTGCAGCAAATGCCAACGGATTGCCCGGGTATCATGATTACCCAACACATGCCGGCCGGGTTTACCAAGAGCTTTGCTGATCGTTTGAATCAGGTGTGTCAGATCACCGTCAAAGAAGCTGTATCTGGCGAACGTGTGTTGCCAGGACATGCGTATATCGCGCCCGGCGACAAACACTTGAAGCTCGCCCGCAACGGTGCCAACTACACCTGTGTGTTGCATGACGGACCACCGGTAAATCGACACAAGCCATCGGTGGAGGTGTTATTTAAGTCGGGTGCTGAAGTGGCCGGCAAGAACATCATCGGTGTCATGTTGACGGGGATGGGCAAGGATGGGGCACAGGCCATGCTTGAGATGAAAGAAGCGGGCTCGTACAATTTTTGCCAGGACGAGGCATCGAGTGTTGTGTTCGGCATGCCTCGGGAAGCCATTGCACTTGGTGCCGCTCATGAGGTGGTGAGCCTCAATGACATGGCCCGTAAGGTGGTGGACTACTTAGGCAAGATTGGTGGCCGTGCCGCGATTCGTGTGTGATTCACACCATTGATCAAATTCATGGTCTGACAGAGGCGCTGAAAAATAATAACCTTGCACCCGCTCACACTGGAGCGACTGCAGCAGCGCCAATTCATCTTCGGTTTCTATGCCTTCGGCGTGTAACGTGAGGCCCAGTGCATGACCCATTGCAACAATGGCCCGCAGCAGCTTCTCATTGTTTTGTCCGGTTCCCAAGGCCTTGATAAAACTCTTGTCGATTTTGAGGATATCAACCGGTAGCTGGCATAAATGGTTCAGGGAGGAAAACCCGGTTCCAAAGTCATCCAGCGCAACATGAACGCCCGTTCGTCGAATTTTTTGCAAGGTCTTGAGAGTGGTTTCGAAATCAGCCATGGCGGCTGATTCAGTCAACTCGATTTCTAGCCAACTCGGATCCACCTGACAACTGATCAACTGGTTCAACAAGAATTCTGCAAATCCCGGTTCAGACAATTGAGGCGCAGAACAGTTAAATGCGATGGTCATCGGTGTGCCTTGGGTCTGCAGGCGTTTGAGCTGATGGCAGGCCTCGCGTATCACCCATTGCCCCAGACGAATAATCAGACCCGAATCTTCAGCCGAGTCGATAAACTCATCCGGAGAAACCCGCCCCAAGGTGGGATGCTGCCACCGCAGCAACGCCTCAGCGGCCACGATCTTTAAGGTGGATGTGTCAATGACGGGTTGGTAGTACAAGCTCAGCTGGCCCTTATCAATCGCGCTGGACAAGTCGCGCTCAATGATCAGTCGCCGCGTGGCTTTGGCATGCAGGGCGCTTGAAATCAGTAAATCGATTCGTCCTTGTTTATTCAGACGGGATACACTTTGCGCATGTTCTAGCAGCGAAGCACAATCGTTTCCGTGTTGATGCAACTGCGCCAGGCCTACGCTGTAGCGGAACCGAAGTGCACGCCCTTCGACCACTATATCTTCAGCAAATAATTGCGAGAGTTTGTTCAGGAAATAGGAGATATCTGGGGCCTGTTGCGGCGAGGTATTTGTGGGGGAGGTCGCCGATTCAAAAAACAGGGCAAATTCCACTTGGGCCAGCCGGGTGATATGGGTGGCGGGCACCAGCTCCTTGAGCAAGGCAGAAATGACTCGCAGGGCTGCATCGGTCAGGCCCGGTTTGAGCTGTATGACCTGATGTTCAAAGTCCAGCAATCGAATGGTGACCAGCCAGGCGGGTGTACTGGCGCAGGTCTGGTTTATAACCTGATTAACGCGTTGATGAAAGACCGACTGGATAGGCAATTGCGTCACTGGGTCGGTGGTTCCGAAATTTTTTGCGACGACTTCCAGACGCTTTTTTTCCTCGGCCATCACCGCCGAGGCCAGCTCTCGTTCCAGGACCGGTAGCAGGCGTTCAGGTCTTGATTTTTCGACATAATCGCGTGCACCGTCGAGCATCGCTTGTACCCCTTGATGGTCGCTGGCCATTCCCGAGCACACAATAAATGCGGCCTGTGAGCCCGCTTGCCGGCACAACTGCTGGGCACCTGCAGCATCCAGGTTAGGCATGGCGTAATCGCACAGCACGATGTCCCAGCGGGCCGTCGCCAAGTGGCTGACCAGCGACTGCTGATCCGGGGCGTGCTCGATCACAGCCGAGGGCCAGCGTTGCTTGATTCGTCGTGACAGCAGATGGAAATCATCGTCACTGTCATCGATAATCAGGATTCGAGGAGTGTTTAATCGCTGCATAACCTAATTGTGCCCATGTTGTGTCAGTTTCATCGCTACAATCAGGGCTGTAAAAACACTGTAATTGTCTATGAACAAAGCGTTTGTCAAAGAAGCCGATGAGTCCGATGATGACGAATTGGGGAACGGTACGCCACCCCTACCAATAGGGAGTAAGAATTATATTACGCCTGTTGGGCACCAACGCTTAAAAGACGAGTTACTTCACTTGCTCGATGTGGAGCGTCCAGCCACTGTCAGTATTGTTTCATGGGCGGCATCCAATGGTGACCGGTCTGAAAACGGGGACTACCTCTACGGGAAAAAGCGTCTTCGGGAAATTGATCGGCGCATACGTTTTTTGACCAAACGGCTGGATATAGCAGAGGTGGTCGACCCGGCGATGCAGCCGAACCGCGATCAGATATTTTTTGGCGCGACGGTGACTTACCTGAACAAAGCCGGGCATGAACAAACCGTGACCATTGTGGGTCTTGATGAGGTTGACCCGGCCAGCGGAAAAATCAGTTGGATTGCGCCGGTCGCGCGAGCGTTGATCAAATCTCGCGAAGGTGATGTCGTGCGTTTGCAGACGCCCGGGGGGATTGATGAACTCGAGGTCCTTGACATCCGGTATCCCGAACCCGACGCACCGTCGACCTAGGATTCTTTAGACCACTGACGATTGCGAATGCGCGCGACCCGTTTGACCACTGGAATGTGCCGCAGGGCCCGGACCACCTTGGCCAGGTGATCACGATCGCTGACCTGAACCGTAAAGTGCAACAGCTTTTGGGTCACGGATTCTTCACTCATGGACAGGTTGGAGATGTTGGCGCCTTCATCCGACAAGGTGGCTGCGATGCGTGCCAAGGCGCCTTTTTCGTTGATTACATCCAGATCGATATTCACATCAAACAGTCGGCTGATTTCATCCGCCCACTGAACATCCGTCCAGCGTTCGGGTTCTCGCGCCATGTGGCGGTGGGCCACATCACAGTCGGCCCCGTGAATTAACAGGCCGGTGCCGCGTTTGAGGTAACCAACAATCGCATCGCCCGGAATCGGCATGCAGCAGCTGCCGCGCTGCACCGCCATGCCCTCGCCACCATGAATCATGATGGGTACATGTTTGCTGGAGTCTGAAACCGGTACGTCTGCGCGCCCCAGCGCAATCAGCACACGGCGCATCACCACCGGCGCTACGCGGCGGCCGGCACCAATGTCGGCCAACAACTCGTCTTTGGAGCGAACCTGGCTGTCTTTAATGAGTTTTTCCCAGTGCTGCGGGGTCAGGTCAGCCAGTCGCAGGTTGGCGGCTTCCAGCGCGTTATCCAGCAACTTGGCACCGAGGCTGACACTTTCGTCCGTGTTCAGACTTTTCAGGAAGTGACGTATTTCCGAGCGTGCCTTGCCAGTGCGTACAAAGCTAAGCCAGGTCGCGTTAGGGCGGCCATGGGGGGCTGTCACGACGTCAACCACATCGCCGCTCTTGAGCTCGGTGCGCAGCGGCTGCATCACATGATTGACCTTGGATGCAACGCACTGATTGCCGATATCCGTATGAACTGCGTAGGCAAAGTCGATGACAGTGGCACCCCTGGGCAGCGCCAGGATTTTCCCTTTGGGTGTAAAGACGTACACCGCATCAGGGAATAAATCGACCTTGATGTGTTCGAGGAACTCGGCGGAGTCGCCCGTTTGGTTTTGAATATCGAGCAGGGACTGCAGCCAACGGTGCGTATTTTTCTGAATGGCGTTTAAGTCATTCCCATGATCTTTATACAACCAATGGGAGGCAACGCCATTTTCGGCGATCTGATGCATTTCACGGGTACGGATCTGAAACTCCACCGGTGTGCCGTAGGGGCCAATCAGGGTGGTGTGCAAGGACTGGTAACCGTTGACCTTGGCAATCGCGATGTAGTCCTTGAATTTACCGGGAATCGGCTTATAGAGCTGATGCAGGGCACCCAAGGTGAGGTAGCAGGTGGCTACATCCTTGACGACAATCCGGAAGCCGTAAATGTCCAGAACCTGAGAAAAACTCAGGTTTTTTTCAACCATCTTGCGGTAGATACCAAACAGCGCCTTTTCGCGTCCATAGACCTCGGCATCAATGCCGGCGGCCGGCAGGTGTTTTTGTACCGATTCCAGGATTTTACCCACCACTTCACGGCGATTGCCCCGTGCGTTGAGGACGGCCTTTTTAAGCACGTCGTAGCGAAAAGGATGCAGGTGCTGGAAGCTGAGATCTTGCAGCTCCCGGAAAATCTCGTTCAACCCCAGGCGATGGGCAATCGGAGCGTAAATGTCGAGCGTTTCGCTGGCGATACGTCGTCGCTTGGCAGGCGCCATCACGCCCAGCGTTCGCATATTGTGTAGGCGATCGGCCAGCTTGACCAAAATCACCCTGACATCGCGTGCCATGGCCAACAGCATTTTTCGAAAGTTTTCGGCCTGCGCTTCTTCGCGGCTGGAGAACTCCATTTTGTCGAGTTTGGACAGCCCGTCAACCAGCTCGGCCACCGGAGAGCCAAATTTTTCGATGAGCTCTTCCTTGGTGGCCCCTGAGTCTTCCATCACGTCGTGGAGAAGAGCGGCCTGCAGGGCCTGGCTGTCCAGCCGCCATTTGGCGCACAGCTCCGCCACTGCAATCGGGTGAACGATATAGGGTTCGCCGGAGGCGCGGAACTGCCCCAGGTGCGCTGCGTCGGAGAATCGATAGGCGTCCCGAACACGCTTGACGTCGTTTGGGGCCAAGTACCCGGCGATGTTGTCAATCAATCGGCCGAGTGAGACCACCACCCCGTTGGACGGGGCGGCCTGAGCGCTCTTTAGTGTCTGCTGCATAACCACATTCATTTCCCTAACATTACACCCAACGAGCGCTCAGGGAAAGGGTTGACTACTTCTGATCCGGTAACACGATGTTAACTTCTAATACTTCCAGGTTATCCTGCTTTTGGACGTTGAATTTAACCCCGTCATCGGCGATTTGAACGTACTTGGCGATCACCTGCATCAGTTCATCACGCATTTGCGGAAGGAAGTCCGGACCGGTGGATCCGTGGCCTCGCTCCCGGGCGATGATCAGTTGTAGCCGATCTCGCGCTACATTGGCTGACTTTGGTTTTTCACCAAACAGCAACTTTAACAGGGACATGGTTATTTACCCCCAAAAATGCGCTTTAACAGGCTGGGCTTTTCGTATTGAACAAAGCGCAGAGGTTTATCTTGTCCCAAGAACCGGTCGATGGCGTCCATGTATGCTTGAGCCACATCCGACTCGCCCATATGTACAACGGGTGTACCCTGATTCGAGGCGTGCAATACTGTCTCGGACTCGGGGATGACGCCGAGCAGCGGCAGACGCAGCATGTCCATCAGGTCGGTGTAGGCCAGCATTTCGCCGTCTTCTACCCGTTTAGCGGAGTAGCGGGTGATGAGCAAGTGTTCTTTCACCGGTTCGCCGCCGTCTTTGGCTCGTTTGGACTTGGCCTGCAAGATGCCCACGATGCGGTCGGAATCGCGGACTGACGATACTTCAGGGTTGGTCACTACGATGGCTTCGTCGGCGAAGGTCAGTGCCATCACTGCGCCGCGTTCGATACCGGCCGGGCTGTCGCAGATGATGTATTCAAAGCCCATGGCGGACAGGTCGTTGATGACTTTTTCCACGCCCTCCTCGGACAGGGCATCTTTATCCCGGGTTTGGGAGGCGGGCAGGATTGACAGGTTTTCTGCGTTTTTGTCTTTGATCAAGGCCTGATTGAGGGTGGCCTCGCCATTGATCACGTTGATCAGGTCATAGACAACACGGCGCTCGCAACCCATGATCAAGTCGAGGTTACGCAAGCCAACGTCAAAATCAATGACCACGGTTTTAAAACCACGCAGCGCCAATCCGGAGGCGATACTTGCGCTGGTGGTGGTCTTGCCGACGCCACCTTTTCCAGAGGTTACAACAATGACTCGACTCACTCGGTGCTCCTTAGCGGATATTGATGGGTTCAATTCGTAAATTGGATGATTCTTCCTGGACGTCCAGGTAAATCTGGGTCGGCTGATTCGCGGTGTTGGCCGGGAACCCGCCTTCAAATGTCATGTAAAAACCGGCGACCGCCACCAGCTCGGCACCAAAGGAGGTTGCCACAATTCGGGCGCTGCGGTTGCCATTGGCTCCGGCCAGGGCTCGACCGCGCAGGGGGCCGTAGACATGGATATGGCCATCGGCGATGATTTCAGCCCCCGGGCTGACTTGTCCGAGCACAACCGCATCGCCGCCGCGGGCGTAAATTTTTTGTCCCGAGCGCACCGGACCATCAATCACGATGGTCTCAAAGGAGGGCGCAGGAACGAGGCCAGGTTGTGTGGTCGGCTCGGCCGTTGTGTCGCTGCCCGTCTCCGCAGCCACGGGGG
>DAITMV010000050.1:0-16523 GCA_036834985.1 Burkholderiaceae bacterium
CCCGATGGGCGCGCGAAGCTTAAGCCCATCTATCAACCGGCAGCCTTCAGACGGAGATAGACCGAGCGCCGTGCGGGCAGCGTGGGTGGGCGGAGATGTAAACGACAACAGACTAAGCGTCGTGCGGGCGGACTGTACGGGCTCGGATGCAAATAACCATGACCGAGTTTGCAGGCATAAAAAAAGCACCCATCACTGAGTGCTTTTTTACCACCAAACAACCTGTAAGGGCAGCAGCTTATTTCAGCTTTGTCTCTTTGTAAGAAACGTGCTTGCGAACCACTGGATCGTACTTCATGATCTCGATCTTTTCTGGTTTGGTACGCTTGTTTTTTGTGGTTGTGTAGAAGTGACCGGTTCCCGCAGTGGATTCCAGCTTGATCTTTTCACGTCCTGATTTTGCCATGATTTACCCCTGCCGCTTAGGCTTCGCCACGAGCACGCAGCTCGGCCAGCACCACTTCGATGCCTTTTTTGTCGATAGTACGCAGAGCGGCGTTGGATACGCGCAAGCGCACCCAGCGGTTTTCACCCTCTACCCAAAAGCGACGATTTTGCAGGTTAGGCAGAAAACGGCGCTTAGTTTTATTGTTTGCGTGAGAAACATTGTTCCCCACCATTGGGCCTTTGCCCGTTACCACACATACGCGAGCCATGGTTTGACCCCAAAGAAATTTTGTACAGCCCTAGATTATAGGAGGTATCAGACCTCAGGGCAAGGGCCAATCGTGTCGTTTTCGCAAAGAAATCACCTGATGCCCTGCAACAATCAGGTGATCGAGCAACCGTATTTCCAGCAAAGACAGTGCCTTGCCCAGACTTTCTGTCAATAAAATATCAGCATGACTCGGTTCGGCCACTCCACTGGGATGGTTGTGCGCCACGATCACTGCGCAGGCATTCAATCCCATGGCCTTTCTGGCGATTTCCCTGGGGTAAGCTGCGGTTTGGGTCACGGTGCCGCTGAACATGACTTCATCGTGTATCAGTCGGTGTTGATTATCCAGCCACAACACCAGAAACTGTTCGACGGGCTGATGGCGAAGTTTCATGCCGATGTAGTCTGAGGCGGCCTGCGGGTTGTTAAATGCGACCCCATGCAGCAATTCCTCACGCAAAGTCCGTCGGGCCAGCTCCATGCAGGCCATCAACTGAACGTATTTGGCCGGTCCCAGGCCATGGAGTTGTTCCCATTGAGGCAGTTGCGCTTTGAGCAACTGATCCAGGCTGCCAAAATGAGAGAGCATGTCGCGCGCCAGGTCGATGGCTGATTTCCCTTTGACGCCCACCCGCAAAAAGATGGCCAACAATTCCACATCCGACAATGCGGCCGGGCCGTGTTTAAGCAAGCGCTCCCGAGGGCGTTGGTCGTGTGGCCAGTCTGATATCGCCATGCGCTGATTGCCCTGTACAAGTGATCGATCAGCCTAGTGCGCCGAACTTAGAAAGAAGTTCCGGGTGGTTGTGGCGGTAGAGGGCACAAGCTCTGCTAAAATGGCAAGTTATTGATTTTAAGACTGCTGTCATGTTACATCCTGCACCGATGAACGATTCCGCAATGCCTGAGGCAAATCCTGTGATTGGTCCGTCCTCTTTTATTACCTTGCATTATCGGATTACGCTCGAGTCTGGCGACGTGTTGGTCTCTACCTTTGAAGAAAACCCCGCCACGCTTGACCTGGGGCAGGGGCAACTGGCCGAAGGGTTGGAGGCTTGCCTGATCGGTTTGACGGCCGGTACCCATCAAACCTTTGAGGTGCCCGCAGGGCAGGCATACGGCGAGCGCAACCCTGAGTTGATTCAACGCGTCTCTAAAAAGCTGTTGGCCCAGCATGCGCAAGAGGACACCACCTTCGAGGTGGGTGATTTTGTGGAGTTTCCGGCGCCCAATGGCGGCAAATTTGCGGGCACCGTGTACCTGGTAGAAGAAGATTCCGTCATTTTTGACTTTAACCATCCCTTGTCGGGTCAGCCATTGAATTTCGAAGTGCAAGTCATAGGGGTCTTGTGATCATGGAATTGCTGTTGGCTCAACCGAGAGGCTTTTGCGCCGGCGTAGACCGGGCCATTGATATTGTTGAGCGTGCACTCGAAAAGTTCGGCAAACCGATTTATGTGCGTCACGAAATCGTGCACAACAAAACAGTGGTGGAGGATTTGCGGGCCAAGGGCGCCATTTTTGTGGATACGCTGGATGTGATTCCCAAGGGAGCCACTGTCGTCTTTTCGGCGCATGGGGTGTCTCAGGAAGTTCGCAAGGAAGCGGCTGAGCGTGGTTTGCAGATCTTTGATGCCACATGCCCGCTGGTCACCAAAGTGCATGTCGAAGTCTCCAAAATGCGGGCCCAGGGTCGTGAAATCATAATGATCGGCCACAAGGGTCATCCGGAGGTTGAGGGGACCATGGGTCAGGCTGATGACGGTATTTATCTGGTTGAAACGCCAGACGATGTGAATCAACTGGTGGTCAATCATCCTGATCAACTGGCTTATGTAACGCAAACGACCCTGTCTGTGGATGATGCCGCTCTGGTGGTACAAGCGTTGCGAGATCGCTTCCCTTCCATTGCGGAGCCCAAAAAAGCAGATATTTGCTACGCCACCCAAAATCGTCAGGATGCCGTCAAAATTCTCGCTCCGCAGGTGGATTTTGTGTTGGTGGTTGGCAGCCCGAGCAGTTCAAACTCAAACCGCTTGCGTGAAGTGGCTGACAAGTTGGGTGTACCGGCTCAGCTAATCGACGATGCGAGCGACCTGCGATCCGAGTGGATCGAGGGTCGAAGCCGGATTGGCATCACGGCAGGCGCCTCCGCGCCGGAGCACCTAGTTGAGGCTTTGATTGCACGCCTTAAAGAACTCGGTGCCACCTCGGTGCGTACTTTGCCTGGTGTCGAGGAGCGGGTCGCGTTCCCCCTACCCAAGGGCTTGGGTAGCAACACCTGACGGGTGAGGGCGCCCTGGGCTCTCCGAGTTTGATATAATCAAACATTAAGCTGTTGTAGCTCAGTTGGTAGAGCAACTGATTCGTAATCAGTAGGTCGGAGGTTCGATTCCTCTCAACAGCACCACTCTTGACGGTCACTCTTTTTTTGATGGGGCATTCCAGATGCATGTCTGGAAAATCACGTCAACCTTTGCTACCTGATCCGCTCGCTATAAGCAGACGGTTTTCATCCCGTTTCTGGCACAGCACCCATTCAAACCTTGTTATCACGGACGCCCCCAGTCGCTATACAGGCAAGGGGGGTGAGAACACGTGGTGATGATTGTTGACAGGTAGTCGTCCAAAAATCACATGCTTAACGCTGTATAGCGTCATATTCATCACGTACCATAGAAGGTATGCATCATTTCATCTACAAGGCAAGCCAGTGCAATCAATCACGATCAGTCAACTCAAATTGTCGCCATGGGCCAGCCTGCTGATGCTGTGTGCCAGCCTGTTCCTGGGCTCAACCGTGTTTGACAAGAGCGCCCATGCTCAAGTGGCCTCGTCTCTGACCGCCGTTAGCTCCTCGGCGTGCTTGCCTTTTACCATGCCGACAGCAGCAACGCTGACTGCGTCGTCCAAAAAAGTATTCGCTCATTACGTATCGGCCTTTCCGTTGTCGATCGACAATGCCGATGCGTCCAATGACTATTACGCGCGCAACTACTTGTTGCCCTCCGGTGAAACCTACAAGTTTGCGTACTGCGGCGGCTTTATTAAAGAACGCCCGTTGCCGCAGTTGGTCAGGCTGTCGGGTGCTGATTTTGAGTTGCTTAACTCGCGTGAGGAGGTTCGCCGCGCTGCCAGTATTGGAATTGACGGCTTTACCTTTGATATTTTGAGCCGTACCGGCTATCACTGGGACCGCTTCCTTAAAATGCTGGACGCAGCACGGCTGGAGTCGTCCTCGTTCAAGATCGTCTTTATGCCTGACATGCTGTCCGCTTACAACGACTCCAATGCGTCAACGGCGCAAAAAGCGCTGGTTGATTCTGTGGTGAGCATCGCCTCGGCCCCTGCCTTGTTCCGGTTGGCCGATGGTCGAATTTTGATTGCTCCGTACTCGGCTGATGCAAGGCCTGCGGCTTGGTGGGCTGGTGTGGTGCAACAGTTAAATGCCCAGGGCGTTCGGGTGGCTTTGTGGCCGGTGTACGTGTCTCCGTGGGAGTCCGCGACCTCTGATCTGAAAAAATCCGTCACCTTGGAAGGCACATCCAGCTGGGGTGTACGCACCTTACAAGGCGCTAAAAGCATCACCAGCACCACAGGCAGCGCCCATGCCATGGGTTTGAAGTGGATGTACCCGGTGGCCGCACAAGATTCCCGCCCCAAAGATCTTATCTACACGGAGTCCAGCAACTCGCAAACTTTTCATGCCTTGTGGCAGGGGGCCATTCAGACGGGAGCCGATTGGGTGCAGCTTATTACGTGGAACGACTATTCAGAGTCCACTGAACTGTCGCCCTCAACCCAGACGCAATGGTCCTTCCATGATCTGAACGCCTACTATGTATCGTGGTTTAAAACGGGGCGCGCACCTTCCATCATGCGGGATACGTTGTACTACTTTCACCGCATTCATGCCTCTAGTGCCCGGGGTAGCAAACAGCCAACGCCCTACCGGGCGTATAACGGAGCCCCCCAGTAGATGAAATCGAGGTCGTCGCTCTGTTAACGGGTCCTGCGACACTTGAAATCACCATGAGCACCACCAGCACCGTCTGGCGCAGCGATGTGCAGGCTGGTTTGCAAACATTCCGAATTCCCTTGTCCGAAGGGGTGCCCGCTTTTCGGGTGCTGCGACAGGGTAAAGAAGTCGTAAAAGTGGTCAGTCAAACTCCGATCAGCAACACCATTGAGTACCAGGACTTTTTGTACCGATCGGGCAGTAGCACGCGGTGTGATCGAAGTGGGCTGATGAAATAAGTGTGAGCCGTGAGGCTTTGTTTGCATAATTATTAGAAAGATACGAGTGTCAGCTTTTTTGGCGTTGGCGTTAGGCTACGTGGTCGGTCAAGGGTCTACGTTTTTGGCTCAAGCCGGTTTAATGGCAGTGGGCAGGGCAGAACAGGCAGGGCATGCTGCCATTCTCATCAGCCTGTTTTCCTTGAGTTTTCAGTTCACCGATTTAGGTAACACGACGCGGTATGCTCCTCTGGTTCGAGCCCGGCAGTGGGCGCAGGCCCAACAGTTTTTATCGACCCGTGCGTGGATTGGTTTGCTGGTTGTCATTGTGACGTCCGTCTCCATGTTTAAATCCACGACCGCGGTGACTCTGTCGTGGTCGTTGTGCGCAGTGGCAGCCATTACAGCGTTTATCAATGGGCTGTCTCCGGTGGGGCTGTACGAAGTCAATGCCCGATACAACCGGTTTGCCATCATCCAGGCGGTTAACTGGCTTTTGTTTTCTTCAACCCTGTTCCTGGTGCTGTTTCTGGATTCTTCCGGGATAGGAACAACCCTGTTTTTGCTCATGTGGCTGCTGATCGCGTCGGGCATGTATTGGATGACCCGCAGGGACGCCCGCCAGATGATCACCCAGTCCGCCGATGCGCAAGCGGCAAAATCGGCATCCTGGGCGGTGTTGGTCAAGGGGCTGAGTGCCGGATCGCTCATGGCGGCGCTGCCTTATTTTACGAGTACGCTCGTTGGGCAGGTGTGGGGGCGTACGCTGATCGTATTTATTGAACGAAGCGAAGGTTTGGTCAGTTTTGCCCACTTTGCCCTGGTGCGCCAGGTTCAGGTGGCCAGTATCCTGTTGTTGGGTTTTATCATTCGGCCCCGCTTGAACAAAGCATTGCAAGCGAATTATTTTTCGCAGCACCGAAGTGTGTTGTATGCCACGGTGAAGTTACAGATCAAACCGATTGGCGCGGCTCTTGCTTTAAGCTTGGGTGGGACGGCGTTTAGCTTGGTGAATGGTTTGCCTGCCTGGGCGAGCAAATGGCAACAGTGGTCGATTTTATTCTTACCGATGCTTCCCTCGATGCTTAATATGTGTCTGGGACCCGTTCACCAGGCGTTATTACCCCAGCGAATTTTTCTGATCATCGAAAAGCTGGCATTAGTTACAAGTATTGTTTTGTTTTTGGTATTGTATAGCTTGTCCCTTAAATGGGCGGTGGTGGTGTCAGAGTCGGTGATTGGAGTGATGGTGGTGTCCGCATCCTATTTTTTTGCGGACAAATACAGATCACTCAAACCGGCTTAAAGCCAAATTGCTTGATCTATTAATTATAAAAATACTTTATTTATGTTATTAAAAATCAAATTATTGATATACGTTCTGACCTTATTGTTGCCGTGGCCGCTGCGTCGACTATTGTACGTTTCGGCACTATTTAAATGGTCCATACATCCAACGGCACGCATCGGCTTGGCCATCGTTTCTGCCAATCGAGTGGTGATGGGGGAGCGTTCGATCATCAGTAATTTGACGGTGATTCGTGGGCTTGAAAACCTGGTGATGGACACCGACGCCAGCATCGGCTGCATGAACTGGATCACAGGGTTTCGATTGGGGCAAAACAACGGTTTTTTTGCGCATGTTACCAATCGCGATCCGTCGTTGTACCTGGGCGTGTGTGCTGCGATTACCAATCAGCACGTGCTCGATTGCACAGACCGTCTGACACTGGGTAATTACGCATCTGTGGGCGGTTTTAGAACTCAGATTTTGACCCATGCCGCTGATCTGGTGCTGAACCGGCAAGATTGCAAGCCAGTGACTCTGGGCGCGTATTCATTGGTGTCCACAGCCTGTGTCATATTGCCAGGAACTCATCTGGCTGACTATTCAATCGTGTCGGCGGGGTCCATGGTGAACTTCAAGCACAGCGAGCCCTATACCTTGTACGGTGGTGTACCTGCCAAAAGCTTAAAACCATTATCTCCTGATATGAAGTACTTCACCCGCACGGGCGCCCGCGTTGTATAAGGCTTATTTGTAAGCGCATGTCCCTTGTGTAAGTAAAATACGAGCAGTATTTAAACCTTTTTATACCTATTTTACCCCTCAGCCATCGATTTTTCTTCAGTCGATGGCTCATGTGCGTTCGCAGCATTCAAGGACTGTGACATTGATGAATGTTACAGAATCAATTTCAATCCCTGGCAAACGCTTCAGAAAAGAGTCTTTGTTGCGGTGCACACTTCGGGATGAAATCAATCATTTATCAAAGTACTTTTACGTGTGCTTACATTCTTAATTATGACGAAAAATGAGCTAAAAATTGATCTTATCGATTGATTTATAAGGACTATATTGAACATGGCAAATGACTGATTCAAATCAAATGCCCATCGGTTTTGCAAGTAAAAAACTAGAGTTTAAGATCTAAAATTCGAGTGTGATCGTCTCATTTGTACGTCAATGTCTCATTAAGTCTGAATTTAACAACGATTTAACATTTTTTTTGCAATGCGGAAAAATTAATGCTTTCTTCAGCGCCGCTTGAGAACTCTACCTACAAATAAAGGCAATTTGAATCTCAATATGTTATGGCTTTGTGAGCATAAAACTGTACTAATCCCGTAATGTGGAAAATCGTTTGACAATTACCAGTCAAATACGGTCGCTGCACTTGCGACATTTGTAGGGAAGTGAATCCAAAGTCACATTGAGTAGGTAATATTTGTACGTGAGATTGATTTGGGCCTACAAGACTATGAGTGCAATTCCGGAATTCGTCGGTGTCAACGCCGACACGGTGGTTTCTCCCTACCTGCTGTCGGTCAAGAAGCGAGTCTTTGATGTCTTGATTGCCTCCATGATCCTGTTGCTGCTGTCGCCCTTATTGCTGGTGGTGATCATCGCATTGACGTCCTCAGGCGACGGTGCGTTGTATTCGCAGCGTAGGGTTGGCCGCAATGGCAAAGTGTTCAACTGCTACAAGTTCCGAACCATGATTCCCAATGCGGAAGGCATGTTGCGTGTGTTGATTCAATTTGACCCAGCCATCGCCAAAGAATGGGCTGAAACGCAAAAGCTCAAAAACGATCCTCGCATCACCAGGATGGGACGCTTCTTGCGAGCAACCAGTATCGATGAGTTGCCCCAGTTGTTTAACGTCATCAAAGGTGAGATGAGCATCGTAGGCCCACGCCCGTTCACCGAAGACCAACTCGCCATGTATAGCCGTTCGGCCATTCAGGGTTATTTGCAAGTGGCTCCAGGGTTGACGGGCCCATGGCAGGTGTATGCGCGCAACGACACGACCTTTAACACCCGCAGTCACTATGATTCTTTATATTATTCCCAAGCATCGATGATGCATGATCTAAAATTGATGATTGTCACTCCAATCGCAATGTTAAACGGTGAATAAACACACACTGCAGGTTGGCTCTAGCCAACCTCGCCTAGACCCGCCTTATCGTTTTTACCCCGCATCGCACGACATTGGCAGTATCGCCAATGGATTGCTGATTGTCTTTTTTCTTGGCTTTGTCACATTCGCCTACGCATCACGTCACGATTTTATGCCCATGATGTGGATGTCCCACGTGATGATTGTGTTGCTGGTGGGCTTGCACCTGTATCTGGCATCGGTCCGTAGCAGGGGGTCTTATTTCGATGCGTCGGTGTTGTCGTTCGAGTGCCTTTTTTTGGTGCTGGCCCCGGCAATTCAAATGCTCACCGACAACCCTGTTCATGTGAATACGGCAGTGGTTGAGCAATGGCACGGCACCCTGGGCAACCTGGCGGTGGTCGTCTTCATGGTGGGGTATCTGTGGGTCCGTTTTCGTAAGCCACAGGTCTTAGTGGAGCCCGTAAAGCCTGTCGTGTCCGCGCTACCGTCTGATCATCCCATTGTCGGTATTCCGCTGGCCGGCGTTTCTCTTGTGTTGGCCGTCGTGGCGTACCTAGGGACTCGTCGCCTGTTTCAGGATTACATTGTCGACGGCATGGATATGCTGCCCACCCCGTCTGATTTAATTTTGCGTAAAACGATTTTTTTCCTTCCAGTGCCCATATTCCTGTATTTGCTGGTGGAAAAGCATAAAGATGCGCTCAAAGACCCTCTGTGGTTATGGGTGGGCGTGGCGGCGTTGGCAGGGGTGTTGATTTCACAAAACCCCTTGATTGAACGTCGTAATGCACTCGGGCCGGTGTATTTCACCATCGCCTGGTTGGCCATGTATCGTCATCAGCAACCCTCGCCCCACACGCTGTTCTGGACCATTTTCGGGGTGGTGGGAGTGATGTTGCCGGTGGTCGGCTTGTTCACCCACAGAGATTTCTACAGTTGGACACAGGGCGAGCCGATTGGGCCGGTGATTTATGAGCACTTTGCCAGTATCCACTACGACGCGTGGTCCAATATTCTGAGCATCACCGAGATGGTGGAGCGGTACGGGCCTGCCATGGGACATCAAATTCTTGGCGCCTTGCTGTTTTTTGTACCGCGCGGGATGTGGGCGGATAAGCCCCAGCCAACAGGGATGGAAGTGGGTGACTATTTAACTGATCACTATGCCATGTGGTTTAACAACCTGTCGGCGCCGTTGGTGGGCGAGGGGTATCTGGATTTTGGCTACGTGGGGGCTCTGGTGTATGGGGGGCTCTTTGCATGGTTCAGTCTGCTGGCAGACAAGGCGAATGCTCGACGTGACAACAGTTTGCTCAAGGCTGTCATTGTCTATTTGAGTTTTGATACGATTTTTATCCTGCGGGGGTCTTTGATGGTGGGTGTGGCGTACGGTGTAGGCAACTTGATGGCATTTTTGATTGTGTGGTTGCTGATACGTGTACTGTCCTCCCATGCAAAGTACTTGAACGCTAAACCCCCCTTGTTTTTGACGAGACGCTGACAATGATGTTTTGCGTGGGGCCTTTGCCCAGCCCCATTCATGGGTTTGCCTTGATCAACCAAGCCATGTTGCAGCAGCTCAAGGCAACAGGACCGGTTCAGGTGGTTGATTTGGCCCCGATTCAATACAAGCGAAAACGTGGCGTCACCAGGTTGGCACACACCTGGGAATTGCTGCGTTTTTTCTGTCTGACCCCCATCCATCCGCATGGCTGCCTGTATATTGGTCTGTCCGGTGGCATTCGCCAGTTGATTGACATGATGTTTATCGTCTGGGCCCAACTGTGTTTTTATCGAATCGTGATTCATCACCACAGTTTTGCCTATCTCAATCGCCCCACTGCGTATCAACGTTGGGTGCTGCGACTGACACGGCACGCTACGCATGTGGCTCTTGGACCCGCCATGGCTCGCCTGTTGACCCAAGTGCATGGCATTGCACCCGATCGTATCCATGTGTTGTCAAATGTGGCGTTTGTCGAGGCGGCAGTCGCCCCTCTGTTGCAGGACGATGAGTCCTCCGTGATTCAGGCGGGACAAGGGTGGGGAGCCCACCAGCACACCTTGACGGTTGGCTTTTTATCCAACATCACTCGCGAAAAAGGAATTTTTGATTTTTTTGAAGTGATGGCCACACTTCGTTCTCGCAATATTCCCGTACAGGGTTTGATCGCCGGGCCCGTTGACGCATCTATTCAAACCGAGTTTGAGGAAGCGTTGGCCAGCCATGCAAACGTCGCCTACCTTGGGCCGGTGTACGGTCATCAAAAGAAAGTGTTTTTCAGCCGTTTGAATGTATTTGTATTTCCGACGGACTACATCAATGAAGCCGAGCCGGTGACCTTATGGGAAGCGATGTCGGCAGGTGCCTTGATTGTAGCCAAGCCCCGGGGATGTATTGCCGATATGGTGACTCCGGAAATAGGTCAGGTGTTTGAAAAAGATAGGTTTGTGTCGGCCGCCGCCGCTTATATTGAGCAATTGGTCAGGGCGAACAAGCTGATCGATAAACCTGTGATGATCAACACCAGGGACACGGTGCAGGCTTACTTTAATCATCAGCGACATGATGCTCAAACCAGCTTACAAGCCTTGATCGAACAAATGCGTGTATATCAATAAGTCATGAACCAACCTTTTCAGGATTTATCCCGCTTTACGATGCCTGCGAATTTTCGTGGGCGGTCTGCTGTCTACGTGCAGTTGTGGTGGTTGTGCCAATCCACATTGTTTCGTTGGTCTCCTCAGTTTGCCTATGGTTTTCGAGCCTGGCTATTGCGCTTGTTTGGCGCCAGGGTGGGAATACGCACCGTGATTCGCCCCTCGGTCACGGTGACCTATCCGTGGAAGGTGAGCATTGGTGACTATGTTTGGATTGGTGATGATGCCGTGCTTTACAGCCTGGGAGACATCACGATTGAGTCCAATGCAGTGGTGTCGCAGCGCTCGTACCTGTGTGCGGCTGATCACGACCACAAGGCGGTGGATTTTACGATTCGTTCGAACCCGGTTGTCATCCGGCAACAGGCTTGGGTGGCGTCTGACGTTTTTGTAGCGCCCGGGGTTACGATCGGTGAGGGGGCGGTGATCGGCGCGCGAAGCTCAGTATTCAAGTCGATGCCGGCCGGTATGGTGTGTCACGGTAATCCTTGCAGGCCTGTCAAACCCAGGCTGGGTGAATGATCCCATGTCTGTGACCTATCTGATGTTGGTCCACAGCGACCCCGCGCATTTTCATCGCTTGATCCGCCGTTTGGGCGATACAACCATTGTTGTGCACCTAGATGCCAAAGCGGATAAGGCAGCCTTTGAGACCGATCGGCCCAACGTGTTCTGGGTCGATGAGCGGATCGATATTCGCTGGGGTGGTGTGTCTATGGTCCAGGCCACCTTGTTGCTGCTGCGTAAAGCGCTGGCGATTTGTGCACAACGAAATACTGCCAGCAGCCACTACGTGCTGCTGTCGGGTTCGTGTTATCCCTTGCTCGGACCCGAGGCGATGGCGGCTTTTTTTGAACAGCATACAGGGCGCAACTTTATCCGGATGTCGCCTGCGGGGGCGAGCCCCTTTCATCTGCGCAACCTTAAATACACCTGGTTATATGAACAATTGCCGGTAGGCAATCGCAAATGGTCCGGACTCATCCGTTTGCTGCGGGGGGTAGGGCTTCTGATCGGTAAACGCTGGCCTCGGTCGTTCAAGCGGCTGCACGACCTGCACCTGACTCCTTATTACGGCAGCCAATGGTGGGCACTGACTCATGATGCAGCCTATTACGTGGTCAGCTACGATCAGGAGCACCCGCAGTTTCGCCAGTTTCTCAAGTACTCCCTGGCTCCCGATGAATATTTTTTTCATACCGTGATCGGCAACTCACCGCTAATGCAGGCTGAAAATCAGGTTCCTTGGGAGGGCGATGGTGTGTACCGGTTGGCCAATTTACATGTGATAGACCCAGCACTGAGCCGTTGGTACAGCTTAAAGGATGTCAACCAAGTGCTTCGAAGCGCTCGCTTGTTTGTCAGGAAAGTATCGACGGATCATTCAACGCCGCTGCTTGACGTGATCGACGCCGCCATGGACGGATCCCCCAGTATTGTCGCTGCGCCGATTAAACAGGTGCGTTTATGAAAATTGTGATTCACGGGATCAATTACGCGCCTGAATTAAGTGGCATCGGTAAATACACCGGAGAAATGGCGCAGTGGCTGTCCGCCCGGGGGCATGATGTGACGGTGGTCTGCGCGCCGCCCTATTATCCGCAGTGGTCGGTAGGGCCAGGCTATTTTGCGTGGGCGTATCGCAAGGAAGTTCTTGAGGGCGTGACGGTATACCGTTGTCCGTTGTGGATCCCCAAGCGCTTGTCGGGTCTTCGTCGACTGGTGCATTTATGCAGTTTTGCCATCAGTAGCCTGCCGGTTATGTTGATGCAGATTCATCGTAAGCCGGATGTCGTGATGGTGATTGCACCCGCTTTGGTTTGCGCTCCCGCTGGGTTGATATTGGCTCGCCTGTGCGGTGCCCGCGCCTGGTTGCATATTCAGGACTACGAGGTGGATGCAGCATTTGGTTTGAACATGCTGTCAGGCCAAGGGCTCAAAAAATCCGTGTTGGCTGTCGAACGTTTTTTGCTGCGGCAATTTGACCGGGTGTCTACCATTTCGTTTCGAATGTTGGAGCTGGCCGGGCGAAAACAGGTTGATGCCGACAAATTGTATTTCCTGAGCAATTGGGCCGAGGTCAGTTTTTTGGAGCCAACCTTAGCCGTCGTTGAGCAATCGATGCGTATGCGTCAGTCCCTGGATATTCCTTTGCCAGCGGTGGTGTGTTTGTACTCAGGCAATATGGGCGCAAAACAAGGGCTGGAGATTTTGGCTCAAGCCGCGCTGGCGCTGACATTTCGCCGCGATATTTATTTCGTGTTCTGTGGCCAGGGGCCTGGCAAGGCAATTCTTCAGCGGCTTTGCGCCCACGTGGCGAATGTACGCTTTTTAGATCTGCAACCCATGGAGCAATTGCCGGCATTGCTGGCGATGGCCGATATTCATCTATTGCCGCAAAAGGCGGATGCCGCTGATCTGGTCATGCCGTCCAAGCTAACCGGTATGCTGGCCAGTGGTCGCTGTGTTGTGGCAACCGCTGCCAGCGGAACGGAGCTGGCCCAGGTGGTGCAATGGTGCGGTCTGGTTGTTGAGCCCGAGAATGACACAGCGTTTACGCAAGCCATCGTGACCTTGGCCGATGATCCCCAGCAACGTCAAGCCATGGGGGCGGGCGGTCGCGAGTATGCCTTGGCGCATATCGATAAACACCGGGTACTCAAAGCCTTCGAAGACGCCTTGTTGACGGTGATAGACCATGAGAAAAATTAAAGGGCTTGACGGTTTTCGCGCCGTTGGCATGCTGATCGTTTTTTTTCAGCACAAGATCACCCCGTCACTGGAAATCGGCACGGTGGCGCTGTACATATTTTTCATGATGAGCGGGTATCTGATCACCTCAGGCTTGCGTTATCAACGTGCGCGCATTGAGTCGGGGCAGTCTGGCGTATTGAGGGAGCTGAAAAATTTTCACGTTAAACGGGTGCTGCGCATTTTCCCGCTGTATTACCTGATTTTAACGATTTGCCTTGTGACGCTGGGGTTGTGGCTCAAGAAGTTTCCGCTGAGCAGTTTTCCCTGGTACTTCGGGTACATGTCCAATATCTACATCGGGTTTGTCACTGAACGGTGGCCATCGGTATTTTCCCATTTGTGGAGTCTGGCCGCCGAGGAACAGTTTTACACCATGATTGCGCCGATCATGCTGATGGTGGCCAGTCGTTACCATTCGCGCGTACTGAGCGGGCTCCTGGCAATCTCTGTGATCATCACGACATGGTTTTGGTGCGCTGGCGCACCCCAAGTCGCTTTGTACAACATCCCGACCTTAAGCTTTGTACCGATGATCATGGGGGCCTTGTTTGTTGTGTATGAAAAGCAGTGGACCGCGGTGGGCGATAAAACGATTGCGACTTCGTTTGGCCTGATGGTGGGCTATTGGTTATGGCACTTTACGCTGGGGCCT
The DNA here is from genome assembly GCA_036834985.1 of Burkholderiaceae bacterium. Classification (GTDB taxonomy): domain Bacteria; phylum Pseudomonadota; class Gammaproteobacteria; order Burkholderiales; family Burkholderiaceae_B; genus DAITMV01. The sequence continues at coordinate 14,369 of DAITMV010000050.1, forward strand.
GGTTGGGTGCTGACCGAAGCTGATCAGTTTTTAATCAAGGCCATCGTAGAAATACAGTTTTCCTGCATATTCATCATGTACGTCATCAATTGCCAGGCGAGCACGTTGGTGCGGTGTCTGGAATGGGGGTGGTTGCCACGATTTGGCGCTATTTCCTATGGGTTTTATCTCATACACAACTTTATGCCGATGTACATGGTTCACCATGACAAGATTGATCGGATATTGCCGGGATTTTTGCCGCAACCCGTCCGCGAATATGGCTTTGGATTCATGATCTTTTTGGCTACCTGGGCCCTGGCAGAGCTGTCTGCCCGCTACTTCGAAAAACCCATCATGACGCTCAAAGACCGTTTGATCGGATAAACGGGCCCAGTATGCAGATTTTGACCGTATGCACCGCCAATTATTGTCGCAGCCCGATGGCTCAGGTGCTGTTGCAAAGTGCATTTGACAGGAAGGGGCTCAGGGTGGTTGTGTCGTCGGCTGGCATACGTCAATTTGTAGCCAATGACATGCATCATTACGCACGCGAGGTTTTGGACGTTCATGGTTTTGCGATAACGCCCAGACGCCCCCGTCTGATCTCAGACGAGCTGGTGCAGTCGGCCCACCTCGTATTGGTTATGGAGGAAGGGCACCGCCGGTGGCTTATCAAGCGCTACCCGGCCAGTCGTCACAAGGTCATGTTGTTTAATGGCGTTGACCGGACGGATGTTCCTGATCCCATGGGGCAGGACAAACAAGCCTTTGAGCGCCTGTACGATCTGATCTGGCAACTGAGTGAGGCATGGCCGGATCGTTTGGTGAGCATGGGTCTGATCGGCCAGTCGGGGCCGTCATGAAATTAGAGGTTAATTTCCATAAAAAACACGGGCTGTGGAATCCAAAACTCCTGCCTGTAGATACAAACTAGTAACACTTATAGAAGTTGAGTCCAATGAAACGAGTTGTGTGTGCGCAGGTGCTGGCCAGCGCACTGGTTGCATGTGTCATGAGCGGAACGGTCCGCGCACAGGACGCCTATTCACAAGTGGAGTATTCACAGGTGGATAACGGGGTGCGTACACCCAATGAGTTTGCCAGCCGTTTGAGGGGCCCTATCAGCCAGCCTTCCGATTTTCAGACGCTGTTGGCCGGTCCGGGCTTTGTACAGGTGGACCCGTTGATTGTTGTTCCGTCGGTCGGGTTGTCCGTTGGACGTACCTCCAACCTGACTGCCGCCAAAGAAAATGCCATCAGTACGCCGTACACATCGCTGGCCCCCAGCATCACGACCTTTACCCGCAATGGGGTGTTTGCACTGGTCGGGGGCTACAACGGTTACTACACCCGTTATGCGCAGTCTGCCGTGGATAACACCAATAACCATGCCTTGTTCACAAGCTTTGTATACAAGCCCAGCTACACCACCGACTGGAAAGGCAGTATTTTTTTGACACGCGGCGCTGATTCGCGTGGGGGCGGTGTGACCCAGGTCAATGGCAGTCCCAATGAGTTTAATCAGGCTTTGTTCCGAACGACTGTGGCGTATGGCGGGCTGGAGTCTGTCGCGCGAACCGAATTCGAGTTCAGTTACATTGATCGAAAATATCTGAACAACCGTGATACCAACAACACCGATGTGATTTTTGGAACCCGGGCGCTGGATGTTGGCATCGTGTCGCTGACCCCGCGTTTTTCGCTCCGAGTGGCACCCTCCACCCGGGGGTTTGTTGAGTACCAACACGTTAAAACGGATTATCGGGACAGCGCTACCTTGCTGGACAACACAGATCATCGGGCCTTTGTCGGGATGAGATGGGATGGCGATACGCGCTTGCAGGGTCTTGCCAAGTTGGGTGTCAATCGCAAGGTGTATACCCCTGAAACGGGGCGTGATTCGACCCGCGGCAATTTGCTTGATGTTCGTGCAACGTACGCGCCCCGTTCGTATTCTGTGATTAACGTGTACTTTAACCGCACCTTGGCCGATCCCACCGGGTTCACCAAGACCTACCGGGTCGCCGGGGCTGGCGTGAATTGGCGCTACGATTGGACCAGCCAAGTCTCTACCCGTGTCAGCTTTGGTCAGTTCGGCGAGTTTTACGAGCAATTTAATGGTGCGTCGGATCGCGATGACCGCACCGGCACGACCAGCGTTTCGGTAAAATAT
>DAITMV010000051.1:0-664 GCA_036834985.1 Burkholderiaceae bacterium
GTGCTGATTCTGTCCATCAAGACCAAAATGCATGCGATTGGGCCGGATGTAATCACCGGCACCCACGAAGCCCTGGCTTTGGCTGAAAAGCAATACAAAGGCTTGGTGATCTGGTCGCCTGATGAGCCATTCTCAGCGGGTGCTGACCTGGCCGCCATGTTGCCCGCCTTTATGTCAGGTGGCGCCGCAGCGATTGGACCGATGATTCAGGAATTCCAGCGCACCACCATGGCGCTCAAATATGCTCAGGTGCCGACTGTGGCTGCGATCAGTGGCTTGGCCTTGGGCGGTGGATGCGAGTTCGCCATGCACGTGACCAAGCGTGTGGCCAATATCGAAAGCTATATGGGCCTGGTCGAAGTCGGCGTAGGCCTGATCCCCGGCGGTGGCGGTCTGAAAGAAATCGCCGTACGTGCCGGTTTGGCTGCACAGGCCGCTGGCAGCAGCGATGTGCTGGCGTTTGTCAAAGATGGTTTTATGGCGGCCGCCACAGCCAACGTGGGCAAGAGCGCTCACGAGTGCCGCAAGCTCGGCTACCTGGGTGCCAACGACACCATCGTCTTTAACAGTTACGAGTTGTTGAATGTTGCGATTGGCGAGGCGCGCGCCCTGTTTGAAGCGGGCTATCGTCCACCCCACAAGCTCAAGGGTGTTCCAGTGGCGG
>DAITMV010000051.1:674-16313 GCA_036834985.1 Burkholderiaceae bacterium
TGAACATGCGCGACGGCGGCTTTATCTCCGCTCACGACTACGCCTTGGGCAAGATCATTGCCACCGTGGTGTGCGGCGGTGAAGTCGAAACCGGCTCGCTGGTGGACGAAGAATGGTTGCTGGCGCTGGAGCGTAAATATTTCGTTGAGCTGCTCGACAACCCCAAAACACAAGAACGAATCATGGGCATGCTGCAAACCGGCAAGCCTGTACGTAACTAAGGAAGGAGACTCACATGTCCCGCCAAGTACAAGACGCATACATCGTCGCAGCCACACGTACCCCGATTGCCAAGGCACCCAAGGGTACATTCCGCAACCTGCGTCCGGACGATCTGCTCGTGCACGCCCTGCAAGGCGCCATGAAGCAGGTACCGAATCTGGACCCGGCTGCCATTGAAGATGCCATCGTCGGTTGCGCATTTCCCGAAGGTGAACAAGGCATGAACATGGCCCGTATCGGCGTGTTGTTGGCTGGTTTGCCCAACACCATTGGTGGCGTGACCATCAACCGCTTTTGCGCCTCCGGCATCACTGCCCTGGCCATGGCGGCAGACCGCATTCGCGTCGGCGAAGCCGATGTCATGATCGCTGCCGGTGCCGAGTCCATGAGCATGGTGCCCATGTCCGGTAACAAGCCTTCCATGAACCCGGCTATTTTTGCCAAGGACGAAAACTACGGTATCGCTTACGGCATGGGTATGACGGCTGAGAAGGTCGCGCAGCAGTGGGGCGTGAGCCGTGAAGACCAGGACGCCTTCGCATTGGCATCCCATCAAAAGGCGCTGGCTGCCCAAGCGGCGGGTTACTTTAACGATGAAATCACGCCTGTGATGTTCGGGGAAGCCACGCCTGATCTGGCCACCGGTCAGATCATCACCCGCGAAAAGGGTTTGAAGCTTGATGAAGGCGCCCGTGCGGATTCGTCCATCGAAGGCTTGGCCAAACTGCGCCCGGTCTTTGCCGCCAAAGGCTCTGTGACGGCTGGTAACAGCTCGCAGATGTCAGATGGTGCCGGTGCCCTGATCGTAGCCTCAGAGGCTGCCGTCAAGCGCTTTAACCTGCAACCGCTGGCCCGTTTTGTGAGCTTTTCCGTGCGGGGTGTTCCACCGGACATCATGGGTATCGGCCCCAAGGAAGCCATTCCTGCCGCACTGAAAAACGCGGGCCTGACGCAAGACCAGCTGGACTGGATCGAGTTGAACGAAGCCTTTGCTGCACAGTCCTTGGCCGTGATTCGTGATCTGGGTCTGGACACTTCTAAGGTCAACCCCATGGGCGGCGCAATTGCCTTGGGCCATCCATTAGGGGCCACCGGCGCGATCCGCGCGGCCACCGTGGTGCACGCCTTGCGTCGCAACAACCTCAAGTACGGTATGGTGACCATGTGCGTCGGTACAGGGATGGGCGCCGCTGGTATCATCGAACGCGTTTAACACACAACGCGCACCTGTCTGCAAGGTCTACCGATCACGGCGGACAGGTTTCAAGACAAGACACTCCAATCATCCGGCATGTAGCGCCGGTTGATTGGGGTTGTCACTCATTCTCATGCAGGGAGCTTTTGTGAGCATTCTGACCGATGTCGCTGATGGCGTTTATATAATTACGTTCAATCGCGTCGACAAAAAAAATTCATTCACCAATGCGATGTACGATGCGTTCCGCGAGGCGCTCGATCAGGCTGAAAATGACGCAGCGGTACGTGCGATCGTGCTCAAGGGTCACGCCAGTATTTTCAGTGCGGGCAACGATGTCGAAGAGTTCATCAGCGTACCACTTAGCGGCCTGGATGCTCCGGTGTTCAAATTGCTCAAACGCATCAGCACCTGTGCCAAGCCCATCATCGCCGCGGTTCGCGGTGCAGCCGTAGGTATCGGGACCACGATGCTGTTTCACTGCGAAATGGTTTATGCCAGTGAGAAGTCCAAATTCAGCATGCCCTTCACGCAGTTGGGCGTATGCCCAGAGGCCGCCTCCAGCCTGATTTTCCCGGCGATGGCCGGTTACCATCGTGCAGCCGAGGCGTTGCTGCTCGGTGAAATGTTTGATGCGCAGTCGGCGTTCCAGTCCGGTTTGGTCAATCGCATTGTGCCAGACGACGAGGTGGAAGCCTTTGCCATGACGCAGGCCAGAAAATTGGCAACGCTTCCCGCCAAAAGTATTCGCACCGCCAAGGCGCTGATGAAGTCACATCTGAAAAACGATATCGCAGCCAAGCTCGACGAAGAGGCTGTGTTGTTTGCACAGATGATGAAGGCGCCTGAAGCGCAGGAAGCTTTCAAGGCGTTTCTTGAAAAACGCAAACCCGACTTTTCAAAGTTCGATTAAATAAAAAAAGATAACTTCTCATGTTGTTTAGCCAGATACTTGCGGCCCGTAGCAGGCAAGAAAACATAATTACTTTTACAACCACCGACGACTGGGCGCAGGGGCGCACCATGTTTGGCGGCTTTTTGTCGGCACTGGCGGTACAAGCCATGCGCGATCTGGCTGGCAGTGACTGGCCTTTGCGTGCCCTGCAAACCAACTTCATCGGCCCGGTTGCCGTGGGCGAGGTTCAAATCAAGGTGGAGTTGTTGAGGCAGGGGAAAAACATTCGTCAGGTTAAGGCTACGGTGCTGAGCAACCACGAGGTTGCTGGTTTGATGCTGGGTGTTTTTGGTGCGGCTCGGGAGTCCGAGTTGCCTGTCTTTATGCCTGCACAGCCGGCCTCACAACGCAGTTTTGACGACGCTGCCGTTTTGCCGTTTTTCCCTGGCATCGCGCCCAATTTTCTGAAAAACCTGGGTATGCGTTGGGCCGAAGGTGCCTTTCCTTACACCAATTCTCCATCTCGCAGCTCCAAGATTTACGTACAGCTTAAGGGCGATACCATCGACGCCGAGTTGGCCACGGTGATGCTAACGGATGCGCCCCCCACCCCGATGATCAGCGGTTTTGATCGTCCTGTTCCTGCCAGCTCCGTCAGCTGGTCCCTGGAGTTGCGCGTGCCTGCGGATGTGACAACGTCAGAGGGCTGGTGGCGTATTGATATGACTACCCAAGGTGCCTCTGAAGGTTACACCAACGAGCAATCCGCCCTGTGGACCCCGGATGGCCGATTGGCCGCTCTGGGTTATCAAGTGGTTGCGGTGTATGGTTAAACTCATTTGATTCGAAGCGCATCCATGACGACCTCTCCCTTATTAACGGGTAAAACCGTGTTTATCACCGGCGGTTCACGCGGAATTGGATTGGCCATCGCCATCGAACTGGCCCGCAAAGGCTGCAATATCGTGATCGCTGCCAAAACGGCAGATCCCAATCCGAAGCTGCCTGGCACCATTTACAGTGCAGCTCAAGCCATCGAAGCGGCGGGTGGCCAGTGCCTGCCTTTGCAGGTCGATATTCGCAATGATCAGGAACTTGTGGATGCGGTTGCCCAAGCCGCTGCGCATTTTGGTGGCATCGATATTCTGATCAACAACGCCAGCGCCATCAGTTTGACGCAAACCGACAGCACACCAATGAAGCGGTTTGATTTGATGTTCGGCGTAAACGTGCGTGGAACCTACGCCACGACGCAGGCCTGTTTGCCGCATTTGCGGGAGTCGGCGCGGCGGGGGCGCAATCCGCAGGTCTTGAATTTAGCGCCGCCGCTCAATCTGGATCCAAAGTGGTTTGCACCGCATGTGGCCTACACCATGGCCAAATACGGTATGAGCATGTGTGTGTTGGGCCACGCCGAAGAGTTCAAACCGGATGGGATTGCAGTGAACGCCCTGTGGCCGCAGACAGCCATTTATACCGCAGCCATGCAGATGATTCCAGGGGTAGAAGCCGTGATGTGCAGAACACCGGACATCATGGCCGATGCGGCCGCCCTTATTGTGCAGCAGCCCCTGACCTCAGGAACAACGGGTCAGTTTTATATCGATGAGTCCGTTTTGCGTGCTCATGGGGTAACCGACTTTGAGCCCTATCGGACCGTTCCCGGATCCGATGGGCTGATGGACGATTTTTTCCTGAACTGAGCAGGCTGCTTAGCCCAGCAAATGGGTCAAATGGTTCAGTGGGGCATGCAGCGAGTCTGTACTGGCCACGCTGCTGATACCCGACAAGGGCGTATGGCTTATCAAGCCTTCCAGCGAGTTGGTGCCGGTGGCCACCACACTGCTCAGGGCCGCCAGGCCACTGGTCGGTGAGCCATTGCCGACCAGTACAGCACCGACCACCGGCACGCCGCTGATGGCATCACCGAGTACCGGCACGTTCCCTACAATACCTCCAACCACCGGCAAGCCGTTGCCGCCAGTGTGGTCTGTTCCTACCCCACCCAGAATATTCAACAGATTGGTGCCACCGGTCAGGCCGCTGGATCCAGTGCCCGCACTCTCCAAGCCCCCCAGACTGCCCAGATGACTCAGTGCATCCAGCGGTGTTCCGCTCAAAAGTCCTCCTACGACCGGAATACCGCCGCCGCCCGACAGATGATCTGCATTGACGATGCCAAGAACGGAGTCGACCAGTTGGCCTACCACGGGCAAGTCAGAAATGACCGGCAGATGCATGCCAGTGCTGCCACTTCCTGCACCGACGGTGTGCAGTGCATCCCCAGACAAGATGTCAGACACTTTGCCAACGACTGTATTTAAGACCCCATCCAGCTGATCTAGTGGCGTATTGATCGGCAGGTTCAGCGATGCGAGATTCGTCAACGTACCCGCTGGATCTGAGCCCAGGTGGGTTAAAACGCTGGTGAGGTCTTTGGCCAAGGTCGGCACGTCCAGCGCTACGTTGCCGGTCAGCACAGGCCCCAGATCGATTTGAAGCTCAGGTACACCATTGTTCATTGCGACGTTGATCGGCAGGTGTGAGGTGTTGATGGGTTGGTTGATGTCCAGAACCCCCAGGTTGCTGACGGTCAGTGCCGGTTTTGTATCGTGTGCCAGATGCAGTTGCAGATTGTCCACTGCCACCGCGCCCGTGGTGTTCGGGTTGCCCTGTAACTGGCCGATGGTGACGGTCCCGGCGGATACCGTCGCCTCTGCCGGTGTCGTGGTTGAGCTTGCTGAACCGCTGCCCGACCCACTGCCATTCATGCCCGTGTTATCCACTGAGGCGGTCGACACATCGGTGTTGTCACCCCCTGAATCTGACGAGGCCAATGCGACCGCCGCTCCACCCACCAAGGCGGCTGCACCACCCAGCGGTCCCAATGCCGCCAATCCGGTCGCCCCCAGTAACCCGGCAAATCCACTGGCATGGCTCTGATTGCTGATCGAGACGGCGGCATCGCCGGCCTCCGTCGAGTCTTCCAGGATCAGGCTGTCCTGATCGGCCAGGTTGACCAGTTCCACCAAACCGGTTTGTGCCGTGCTGACAACCGCTTGTCCTGCCGGCAACAAGGTAACCACACTGGCGTGTTGGCCTGCCAGCATCGCAGGAAACTCCAGTTGCGCTTTGCCTACCTTGTCTGCCGTCAGTACATCACCCGGTAAAATCGGATCGCCCGCTTTGAGTGCTATATCCGCCCCGGCGCGTTTGACCGTCACCACGCCATCGATGGATTTGACGACCCCCAGCGTTTCGGGAGAGGTTGTGGAATTGTTAGCAGAAAATTCGGTGCTAAAGTTTGCTTGTGTCATTGCCATGTCGAAGTCCTGTGCCCACCAGCCCGCAACGGGTCTGTCAGTATTGTTGGGATAAAAAACTATTTATTTTGTAAGTAAATTGCCGACAAATATACTGACATAGTGATACAAAATGCAATAACTTTTCACCCTAAATGGGTATGGTCAAGCGGGCGGCATGGCTTTTTTACCCATCGCAGTCTTCGATTGTTTTGCTTTGAGCTAACTTGTATTATTGACAGGTCATTAAGCGTTAAAGGTTTGCATGAATTCCCCCCGGTCTGAGTCTGAAACACGGTCCAGTGACATGCCAGTGGATCGCATCATTGATCCAAACCAAGTGGTACCGCTGTACCACCAGATCTACCTGATTTTGCGTGAGCAAATTCTGGAGGGTCGCTATTACGCCCAGCCCTTGCCCGGCGAGTTGGCACTGGCGGATCAATTTAAAGTCTCCCGTGTCACCATGCGCCGTGCGCTGCAAGATCTTGTCAAAGAGGGCTTGATAGCGCGTGGACGTGGTAAAGGCACGTTTGCCAGGCCGCGTCGCGAGGCAGCTGCGCCGGTGACAAAAAACGTATCCGGCTTGCTCGAAAATCTCGTATCGTTGGGGCTTGATTCTGCTGTGGATGTGCTCGAAGTGGCTCGCATCGTGCCGCCTGTCGATGTGCTCGAGGCGCTGCAGATGGGGCCACGGGATTATGTACAAAAGGCGGTTCGAATCCGTATGGTTCGCCAACAACCGTTGGCCCATCTGACCACGTATATCCCGGAAGCCATTGCCCAGGGCTTTGGCCGGCGCGAGTTGCAAGTCAAACCGATTCTGGTGTTGCTTGAAGAAAGCGGCGTCAAGGTCGGCAAGGCTCGGCAATCCGTATCGGCCCGGCTGGCGGATGCGGGCGTGGCCAGCGCCTTGCAGGTACCTGTAGGGGCGCCTTTATTGGCGGTAACCCGCGTGGTACATGATGTGCAGGGACGACCCGTGCAACTGTTGCGAGGTTTGTACCGCCCTGACCGGTACGACTATCGCATGGACCTGGAACGCACGGATGAAGACGGCGTGCGTGTCTGGGTTCACCGCGAGCAGGGCGATGTACAGTCCGAGATCGTGTAAGGCCTAGCCCTCGAGCGGTGGCACCGGCCGTGGGCGGCGGTTCTGGTCGGTCGCGACATACGTCAGGTACGCTTCGGTTACCTTGACCACATTGCTCGGTTCAAAGCGACGTTGAGCGTATACCTCCACATACACCGTCATGGAGGTGCGTCCCACTTTCTCGATCTGCGCGTAAATACTCATCAGGTCGCCAACAAACACGGGCTCTTTGAAGACAAATGCATTCACCGCGACGGTTGCTACGCGCCCTTGTGCGTGCGCCACGGCGGGTACTGAGCCTGCCAGATCCACCTGAGACATGATCCAGCCGCCAAACACATCACCGTTCGGATTGGAGTCAGCCGGCATGGGAATAACCCGAATCACCGGTTCTCGGTCTACGGGCAAGATTAATCGTGTTGTTTCACTCATATGCGTTTATCCAGATGTTTTTTGAGTATCGCGCGGACCGCCATGTTCATTGTCCAGCGCAGCGCGCGCCATCGAGTCCACCACGCCGGGCAGCAGTTGTTTGATCAATAAACCAAAACGCGCCTTGGGTGTCATGATCCATTCGCGTTTGCGTGCAACAATCGCCTCGACCATCTCTTTAGCGCATTGCTCAACCGTCATGGCCCCCTTTTCGGCCAGGCCAGACACTCCAGCGCGCTGTCCGTCTGCATTAAAGCCGTTACGGCGAATCTCCGTGGCCACCACGCCGGGAAATATCATGCTGACATCCACGCCCGTACCCATCAATTCAACCCGCAGCGCTTCAAAAAATCCAGCCATCGCAAACTTGCTGGTGCAATACGTAGTACGCGCCGGCACCCCCGTTTTACCCGCCAGGCTGGAGACGCCCACAATCAAACCCTTGCTGTTGCGAAGCGCGGGCAATGCGGCTTGGGTGCAATAGATGGCGCCCATCACATTGATCTTGAACAGGCGTTCGTAAATGCTCATATCCGTGATGTCATCGAACCAGGCATGCATCGACACCCCTGCATTGTTTACCAGCACATCAATCCGGCCATGGGCTTGCAAGGTCGTTTCTATCAGTGCTTTACAGTCACTTTGCTCGGTGATGTCGCAAGCCACCGCGAGGGCTTCTGCGCCCAACTGCCGACAGTGCGAGGCCACTTGTTCAAGCACCTCCAGCCGTCTGGCGGCGAGCACCAGTTTGCTTCCACTCGCCGCCAGTTGGCGTGCTAGTTCGGCGCCAATACCCTCTGAGGCGCCTGTGATGATAATGACCTTTCCCTGCACGGTATGATCCATGATGTCTCCGTTGTTCTTAGGTGGAGGATGATGCGCCTGTCCACATCGCCATGACGAAACAGGTTAGCATTCCACACTTGTTGTTCAATGATTGTTTATACCATGCGTGGTTTAGAAAGAGGGGCTGCCAGCCGCAGTCCGGCTCCGTCGAGCGCTGCTTTAACTTCACAGCGATCCGATTGGCAAACCCTGTCCATCCTTCTGCCATACCTGTGGGCTTACAAGGGGCGGGTCAGCTTGGCGCTGGTGTGTCTGATTGCTGCCAAAATGGCCAACGTGGGGGTGCCACTGGTCCTTAAAAGCATCATTGATCAGATGGGCAAACCCGGACAGGCTGTGGTCATGGTGCCCGGTTTGTTGCTGGTGGCCTATGGCGCACTGCGGTTGTCCACCACCGTATTTACCGAGTTGCGTGAGCTGTTTTTTGCCCGAGTCACCCAACGGGCGGTGCGCAAAATCGCCTTGCAGGTGTTTGAACATCTGCATCAGCTATCGCTGCGGTTTCATCTGGAACGCCACACTGGCGGTGTGACCCGCGATATCGAGCGTGGTACCCGAGGCATCTCGTCGCTGGTGTCGTACACGCTTTACAGTATTTTGCCCACCTTGGTTGAAATCACCTTGGTCATCGGGTTTTTGTTTACGCATTACGACATCTGGTTCTCAGTCATTACCGTAACCGCGCTGGTGTCATACATCGTATTTACCGTGACAGTCACCGAGTGGCGAACCCATTTTCGCCGCACCATGAACGATCTGGATTCCAAGGCCAATACCAAGGCGATTGACTCCCTGCTCAACTACGAAACGGTTAAGTATTTCGGCAACGAAGCCTTTGAGGCGCAGCGTTACGACGCCAGTTTACAGCGCTGGGAGACCGCTGCCGTCAAATCGCAAACCTCATTGTCCATGTTGAACATGGGCCAAAGTGCCATCATCGCTATAGCGGTGTCGATGATGCTGTGGCGAGCCACCGTCGGGGTTGCTGCCGGGCAAATGAGTTTGGGCGATTTGGTCCTGGTGAATGCTTTTATGATCCAGTTGTACATTCCGCTCAATTTTTTGGGTGTCATTTATCGGGAAATCAAACAGTCCCTGGCCGACATTGATCGCATGTTCAGTCTGCTCGAGCAACATCGTGAAGTGGCTGATGCACCCGATGCCAAACCTCTGGTGTTAAACGGCGCAGCCATCACATTTGAGGGCGTGTCTTTTAGTTACGATGCGCGTCGTGAAGTCTTGCACAACATCAGTTTTGAAGTACCCGCCGGGCACACGGTCGCCGTGGTGGGCGAGAGCGGCTCAGGCAAGTCCACGCTGGCCCGATTGCTGTTTCGCTTTTACGATGTAAACAGCGGCCAGGTGCTGATTGACGGACAAGATATCCGGAACGTGACACAGCACAGTCTGCGCGCCAGTATCGGTATTGTTCCCCAGGACACCGTGCTGTTTAACGATTCCATCGAATACAACATTGCATACGGAAAACCCGGTGCAACAAAGGGTCAGGTTCAGGAGGCAGCACGTGCCGCGCACATCGCACGGTTTGTGGAGTCTTTACCCGATGGCTATCAGTCTACGGTGGGCGAGCGGGGGCTTAAATTGTCGGGCGGGGAAAAGCAGCGGGTGGCCATCGCGCGTACCATTCTTAAAAACCCGTCCATTTTGATTTTTGACGAGGCCACCTCCGCGCTCGATACCCATTCTGAACAAGCCATCCAGGCCGAGTTACTGTCCTTATCCTCCCATCGAACCACCTTGATCATCGCCCACCGCTTGTCCACGATTGTGCATGCGCACACCATCCTCGTGATGAACAAGGGCGATATTGTTGAACGGGGAACGCATGACGAGCTGCTTGCCAGCGGCGGGGTGTATGCCCGGATGTGGGCCTTGCAACAGGCCGATCGACAAGCCACACTGGCGTAATGGATACCAAATGGCTCGAAGATTTTGTCAGTCTTGCGCAGACCCAAAGTTTTTCACGGTCTGCCGCAGCACGGCATGTCACCCAGCCCGCTTTTTCAAGGCGTATACAGGCGCTTGAAGCGTGGTTGGGTGTCGCGCTGATTGACCGCTCATCATACCCCACTCGTCTGACCTCGGCCGGCGAGGTGTTTTACGAACAGGCCATCGAGATGCTTGAGCAGTTGCGTCACAGCCGCTCGATGCTGCGCTCCCGTCTGCCCGATACCGAGGACACACTGCGCCTTGCGGTGCCCCACCTGTTGGCACTGACCGCAGTGCCCGAGTGGCTGGCCACCTTGCGAGAGTCTCGCCAGTCTGTGTTGTCCAGTCTTAAAGCCAGGCTAACAGCGCATAACGTACACGATGCCGTGCTGCAATTTACCGATGGCGGCAGCGATTTGCTGATCTGCTACTACCATGCCCGCGAACCCATTGAGCTCGATCCCGTTCGTTACGAGTGGAAGTTGATTGGTCATGAGGCATTTGCCCCTTATGTCGCAGCCGATAAACGGGGTAAACCACGTTTCAAACTCAGTACCTCACCCGACAAACCCACCCCTCTGTTAGGTTACTCCGCCAACGCCTACTTCGCCCGCATGCTAGACGTCGCCTTAGGCTTGGGACCCGCCCTGGCCTTGAGTTCAGTCTTTGAAACCGATATGGCCGAAAGCCTCAAATACATGGCCATCGAAGGGCATGGCGTGGCCTGGCTGCCGATGAGCACCACCCGCGAAGCCATCGAGCAGGCGCGTCTGGTTGAGTTGCAGGGCCCCTATCGGCTGGACATGGAGATCCGTTTGTACCGGGAGCGATCAGATTACCAGTCGGCCGGTCGAAAGGAATTACTCGATGCAGCCTGGCAGGCATGGCCCGCTTGGGCCGCGTGAGGCTGAGGTGTCGTGTTAGCTCAAAGTGATGAGATTCATCGGTGGCTTAAACAAGTTCCATCGTCTAACTATGCAATTTTTGCATAGTTAGATGCCTAATCAGCATTGGCCTTTAGAGGGTCCCCTCAGTATAGTCGCGCTCAATGAAGTTCGGCCCACCAGGCCGGATCATGTCACGGAGCACATATGGGATACGATGCCAATCAAACCCGCATAGAGCACGATCTGCTCGGAGATCGGGCCATACCAGCCGGCGCTTACTGGGGTGTACACACCCTGCGCGCCATCGACAACTACCAGATTTCAGGCACCCCGCTGTCGCATTTGCCCGAGTTCATCAAGGCACTGGCCTGCGTCAAATGGGCTGCCGTCCGAGCCAACCAGGATTTGGGCGATATCGACGCCCGCAGGGCTGCGGCGATCGTCAAAGCCTGTGAAGACATCATGGCCGGCCAATTGCACGACCAGTTTGTCGTCGATGTGATTCAGGGCGGCGCCGGTACCTCCACCAACATGAATGCCAATGAGGTGATTGCCAACCGGGCGCTGGAGCATCTGGGTTATGCCAAAGGGCAGTACAGCGAGTTGCATCCCATTGAGCATGTCAATGCCTCCCAAAGCACCAACGATGTTTATCCCACCGCACTGAAGGTGGGCCTCGTGTTTGCAATCGAGGGCTTGTTGTCCGCGATGGACGCACTGAAAAAGGGCTTTGCCGCCAAGGCGTTTGAGTTTCGCGATGTGCTCAAGCTGGGGCGCACCCAATTACAGGACGCCGTGCCGATGACCCTGGGTCAAGAGTTTTCAACCTTTGCGGTCATGCTGGGTGAAGACATGGCGCGCCTGCGCGAAGCCATTTCCCTGATCGAGGAGATCAATCTGGGCGCAACCGCCATCGGAACGGGGATCAACACCGACCCTGAATACGCTCAACGTGCGTGCCAATACCTGATGGACATCACCGGGCTTCCCCTGATCACAGCCGACAATTTGATTGAAGCCACCCAGGATACCGGTTCGTTTGTCCAGCTGTCCGGCGTCTTAAAGCGTGTCGCCGTCAAGCTCTCAAAAACCTGTAATGATTTGCGTTTGCTGTCCTCCGGACCTCAGGCCGGTTTGAACGAGATCCGCTTGCCTGCTCGCGCTGCGGGCTCCTCCATTATGCCGGGTAAGGTAAACCCTATTATCCCGGAGGTGGTGAATCAGGTAGCCTTTGAGGTGGTCGGCAATGACATGACAGTCACCATGGCATCTGAAGCGGGGCAGTTACAACTGAACGCTTTTGAGCCCATTATCGGCTGGAGTTTGTTCAAAAGCATTTATCATTTAACCGCTGCCTGTAAAACGCTGCTTATCAATTGCGTTGAAGGCATCGAAGCCAATGTAGAGCTGTTGGAAGCGCGTGTGCGTAATTCGGCCGGGTTGGCGACATCGCTCAATCCATTCATCGGGTACGAGCAGTCTTCAAAAATCGCCAAAGAAGCGATCGCAACGGGTCGTTCAGTTGCAGACCTAGTGCTGGAACAAGGATTGCTTACACAAGAACAACTGTCGGATATTCTGCGACCGGAAGTACTTACAAAACCGAGAAGAATTCGGTTGTAAACTATATGCAGGTAGGGAACTCGCTGTCGCAACGCGTTCCCAACTGGGGTGTGAGTGTGGTGCGCCACACATTAATATTAAACAGAAGGAGCTTCAATGAAACGCCACGTATTAGCAGCACTGATCGCCGGTGCCAGTCTGGTCGCTTTTAATTCTGCAAGTGCCGAAGAATTGAATGGCACCATGAAAAAAATTGCGGAATCCGGCAAGGTCGTCATGGGTGTTCGTGATTCGTCCGGTGTGTTGTCCTACACCTTGGGTGATGGCAAATATACTGGTTACCACGTCGAGATCTGCCAAAAAGCCATCGATAATATTTCCAAGCAGCTGGGTAAAAAACTGGAAGTGGTGTACCAGCCTGTCACCTCCCAAAACCGCGTACCCCTGGTGCAAAACGGCACAGTAGATATTGAATGCGGCTCCACCACCAACAACGCCACCCGTCAAAAAGATGTTGCGTTTGCCTACACAACCTTTGTTGAAGAGGTGCGGATGGCGGTCAAGGCCAACTCGGGTATTACCTCAATCACCCAGTTAAACGGCAAAAAAGTGGCCACCACCACCGGGACAACGTCGGTTCAAACCCTGCGTAAAAACGAACGCGCCAATGGCATCAATTTTGATGAAGTCTATGGTAAAGACCACGCAGACTCGTTCCTGCTGCTCGAGTCTGGCCGTGCCGATGCGTTTGTGATGGATGGCAGCTTGTTGGCCGGTCTGATTGCACGTTCCAAAAATCCTTCAGAATTCAAAGTGGCTGGCGAAGTGCTGAGCGTCGAACCGATCGCCATCATGTTCCGCAAAGATGACCCTCAATTTAAAAAGTCAGTTGATGATTCCATCAAGGGTATGATCAAATCAGGCGAGTTAAACAAGCTGTACGACAAGTGGTTTATGCAGCCAACGCCTCCAACCGGTTCCAAGATGAGCATGCCCATGAGTGAGACGCTCAAGGCTGCGTTGGCTAACCCCAATGACAATCCGATGGAAGCTTACGCCAAGAAGTAACTAACTCTGATGTGAGCGCTTGACCTGCAGCCCCACATTTTGTGGGGCTTGTAGTTACAGCATAGGTCGTTGAAAACTTTTACCCGGAGATCATTTTGGGTTCCTCGTGGGATTGGCAGGTTTTCCTGCAAGATACAGGTGGTGGAGAGACGTATCTTCACTGGCTGATGTCAGCCTGGGGCTGGACATTGGCAGTGGCGTTGTCATCGCTGGTTGTCGCTATGGTGGTAGGTTCGATCGTTGGAATTTTCAGAACCGCACCCAATAAAGGATTGGTCTATTTTGGCAACTGCTGGACCGAGTTGTTCAGGAACATTCCGCTGTTGGTTCAAATCTTTTTGTGGTACCACGTCATCCCGTCGTTGATACCGCCCTTAAAGCAGGTGCCCAGTTTTATCCTGGTTGTATTTGGTTTGGGTTTGTTCACCTCAGCACGTATTGCTGAGCAGGTTAGGGCCGGTATTCAGTCCTTGCCACGCGGTCAAAGCAACGCGGGCTTGGCGCTCGGCTTTACCTGGCCACAAACGTACCGGTACGTGATTTTACCAATGGCCTTCCGGATTGTGTTGCCTCCGTTGACCTCTGAGTCCATGAACATCATCAAAAACTCATCGGTGGCATTTGCGGTGTCCATTTCTGAATTAACCATGTTTGCGATGCAGGCCCAGGAAGAAACCTCCCGAGGCATTGAGGTGTATTTGGCAGTAACCGGTTTGTACTTTTCCTCTGCTTTCATTATCAACCGGGTTCTGCTCTTTGTTGAAAACCGTGTTCGGGTGCCAGGCTATGTCGGGGGTGGTAAATGACCTACGATTTTTCATTCCTGAACTGGGGCGTTGTCACCGGCTTTTTGGTCAAGGGCTTCATCTTTTCGATTCAATTGACGATCATTGCCATGCTGGGCGGCATTCTACTGGGCACCATGCTTGCGCTGATGCGGCTGTCTGGCAAACGCTGGCTTGATTTACCCGCGGCATTTTACGTTAACACCATGCGGTCCATTCCCTTGGTGATGGTGATTTTGTGGTTCTTCCTCCTGATTCCCCTGTTGACGGGCAAGGCGATGGGCGCGGAGTTGTCCGCCATTATCACCTTTACCGCCTTTGAGGCGGCGTATTACTCGGAGATCATGCGGGCGGGTATCCAGTCCATTCCCCGCGGGCAAGTGGCAGCAGGTTATGCTGTGGGCATGTCGTACCGGCAAACCATGCAATTGATTGTGCTGCCACAGGCCTTCCGCAATATGTTGCCTATCTTGCTGACCCAAACCATTGTGCTGTTTCAGGATACCTCGCTGGTGTACGCGATCGGTGCCTATGACTTGCTCAAGGGGTTTGAGGTGGCGGGTCGTAACTTTAACCGTCCTGTAGAAACCTACCTGGTGGCCGCCGTGGTGTATTTCACGGTGTGCTTCAGTTTGTCGATGCTGGTTCGTCGACTCCAGAAAAAAATACAGATTATTCGCTAACAGATTATTCGGCATAGGATAGGCTCGTGATCTCGATCAAGAATGTAAGCAAGTGGTATGGCAATTTTCAGGTGCTCACCGATTGCACAACCGACGTAAAAAAGGGTGAAGTGGTGGTTGTCTGTGGACCATCGGGCTCTGGCAAATCGACCTTGATTAAAACCGTCAACGCCTTGGAGCCCTTCCAGAAGGGCGACATCATGGTGGACGGAATTTCAGTCGGTTCACCACAAACAGATTTACCTAAACTGCGCTCCCGCGTGGGCATGGTATTTCAGCACTTTGAGTTATTTCCCCACTTAAGCATCACCGAAAATCTGACGATTGCTCAGATCAAGGTGTTGGGGCGTGAAAAGGATCAAGCCCGCGACAAAGGGCTGGCGCTGCTGGACCGCGTGGGTTTAAAAGCGCATGCACACAAGTTCCCGGGGCAATTGTCTGGCGGTCAGCAACAACGGGTTGCGATTGCCCGCGCCTTGGCCATGGATCCAATCTGCATGTTGTTTGATGAGCCAACGTCTGCACTGGATCCGGAAATGATCAACGAAGTGCTGGATGTGATGGTAGAGTTGGCCCATGAAGGCATGACCATGATGTGTGTGACCCACGAAATGGGTTTTGCCCGCAAAGTAGCGCATCGCGTGATTTTTATGGACAAAGGCGCAATCGTTGAGGACTGCAAAAAAGACGACTTTTTTGGCAGCCCACGCTCTGAACG
>DAITMV010000052.1:0-16294 GCA_036834985.1 Burkholderiaceae bacterium
GCTGAAAGCGGCGTTGATCGTTGGCGATCAATGCGAACATCAGGCCATAGGATTGGCCCTCGGAGGTGGTAATGAGCTGGGGCGACGATCGGTCAACAACCCGACCATCGGCACTGACAAACCGATCCTCAAATTGACGCCACAGCGTTAACCACTGCGTCGGGGTTGGCGGGGCCGCGTGGGCGTCAGCCGCACACAAGAGGGCTGAGACCATCACCAGCGTCACCGCCTTCTTAAGCCCCAGCGCCAATCGGGTTCCTAGTATGGACTGCATGGACCCGTCACCACCGGATTACAGTTTGCCCTGAAGGCGAAGCTGCGCACGTCTGGACAGCCAGCCGTAACTGAGCAGGGCTATGACCAGGCCAGCCAACACGCCGGCCAGTCCAATCAACAGGGGGTATTCAGAAAACAGGATGCGTGCCCGCAGCCAGACCGGCAGGGAGCCCATGACATAGGTGCGACCCAAGTCAAAACTCTCGACGTCCTTGTCGCGCACCAAAGTCACTGCGCCACGCACCAAGGGCACTTTGCCCGGGTCGCTCATGGCTTCGAGCACCTTATCAATACTATCCGCATTGGTGCCCGTCAGCAGCACAGCGGACTGCTTGTCAGAGAGCGGCGACTGGAATCCCATCAAGGCGCCAAGCGGGGCTTTGGATTCAATCATCGCCCGACCGACCGGCGTGGGCGCAAATGCTTGGTCCTCGCGCCACCAGCGGGTGATCCACCGCACCGGTTCGCTGGTATTGAGGCTGCGTCGCGCTTGCTCCAGCACCATGGGTAAGCCCTGCTGAAATTTTTGCAGCCATTGGGTTTGTTGCACATCACCGATAATAAAGAGGTGGCGGTTTTTTACGAAGTCCAGTGATTCAGGTTTAGCCACTTCAACGCGCAGCGACGGCAAGCCAGTCCATTTGCCCATTTGCCCCATCACCGACAGATAGGTCGACACATCGTGCAGGTTCATGGTCGATGGCACCACGAGTGCGGTTTCAGACAGGTCGGCCAGGTTGCTGAACGGAAAACCACCGTTGACCAGTGCAATCAGGTTGGGCATCAAGGTGTAGTGGGGCAGGTCGGATAAGTCCAGCGTGGATTCAGGATCGATACCCGCCCGCATACCGTCCACCTGGTTGTTGGTGCAGGCGCCGCTTTTTTGGGAGGACATGCGGAATTTGAAACTTAACTCATTGTTGCCGCCCAAACGAAACGCCGGGATGCGCAGGCTATCTTGCGCACTGCTTTCGCTGTCGCTGAGCAAGCCCAGGGTCAGGCGGCTTTTTTCCTGGCTACCGTCATGAGGTTTTAAGCGGAATGATTGCACCAGACCTTCGTTCAGCTCGATGTTAAAGATCGAGTCGTTCCAGGTGGAGGGAGGGGTGTAACGGTATTTGAGGTTCAGCGGCACCGTGCGGCCAGCCCAACTGAACAGGTCAGCCGGCACCTTGATGTTGATCCGTATCGGCTCCGGGCTAGGGCCTGTGACCTCCAGCTGTTTTAAATCCGGAACCAGTTCGGCCAGACGCACCGGCCGGTCAGTTCGTACAAACACGGGCGCATCGTAAGGCTGTCTGGGTTTACCCAGCTCCAGGTTTTTGATCGTTACCCGCTGCCCGCTCAAGACGGAACGTTCAAGAACAACGGCTTGCGCGGCGTTGAGCAGTTCGCCGTCGTTACGGCCCAGTATGTACAGTCGTTTGACCGCTGGGTTATCGGCATCATGCCCCAGGCGAAGTTCCGGCCCAGCAATGCTCGCCGGGTCGATGCCGGCGGGAGGCTGCGCGGCTGTTCCGAACACAATGGCATGCTGGTTGGCTGCAGGCGTTTGGCCTGCGGTGAAACGGCTTTCGCGATATCCTGCCAAGGCGCCCAGCCATGAGGCCACGGTACCGGCTGCCTTGAGGACCATCGGGTTGGGGTTCTGCGGCATCACCATCATCAACCGCAGCGTGCCGCCGTCGCGTTTGTCAAAAAAGGGCGCAGGCAACAGGGCCAGATCGTCGATCAGCTCCACCGGTTTGGTTTGCAGCACCAGGGCACTGTTCGGAAAAATATCAAGCCACAGCGCTGAATGGGAAGGATCTTCGCAATCATTGGTGTAGTGCCCGATGAACTCAAGCTTGACCTGGCTAAAATCGGTGAACAGGGTGGGATCAATCGGCAATTCGCGAACGTGACGCTGCCCTGACGATTCTTTGTTCAACTGCAACGTGCCTGCCAGTTGATCGTTGACGTATACCTTGATGTGCGACAAATTGTGGATCAGCGCGGGCGAATACGCCAGGTTAAGACGCAAGATGGCGGAGGTTGCCGCTTCGTCGAGTCGCAAGCCCGTATTGATCGTGTATGACGACTCCTGGCCGCGCATGTGAATGGTGCGGTACGCTCCCAACTGGCTGAATAACCGTGTTTGGGTTTTGGCCGTCACCAAAGGCCCCGCCTGCGTTTCTGCTGGCAAATTGCCGATGTTGTTTTGCCCAAGGCCCAGTGGTATTTGCCCAAAAAAACAGGCGAAGGCCACTACAGGAAGCAATAAGCGTGATGGGCGGTACAGCGGTTCGAAAGCTTTTTTCATCATAAGGTACGTTGCGAATAGGCGCATTGATCTTCGCTTTTTATTTCTTAAGCATTTCTTAATGTAGTGTAAGCCACTATTGTTACTCATAATAGGGTAAATTAATGCACTGCAAGTAAGGTTTCTACATTACGCTAAGTGCCCGCACTGATTTTTCGCGCTATAACCAACGATACAAATGATTCAAACAAAAATAATTGATGGAGTCGCAGTCCTTCAGGTCGACGTATCCCGCTTGGATGCAGGTACAGGGCTGACGATCAAAGAGACCATCGTAGGCCTGTCCCGCGACCATAATCGCTTTGTCATTGACATGACTGGGGTCAAGCTGGTCGATTCCGGTGGCTTGGGTGGCCTGGTGGCCTCCCTGAAAGCGGTCGCCGTTCAAAAAGGTCGTTTGTGTTTGTCCGGCTTGCAAAAGCCGGTGCGCGTGATGTTTGAATTGTCGCGGATGGATCGTCAATTCGAAATTCACGATGATCTGAACCAGTCCCTCGCCGCTCTGGCTTAATTATCTTTCGCACCGTGCCTGTAGCCACCAAAGTTCTCATCGCGGACGACAGCAGGCTCGATGCTTCCATGTATGCCCACAAACTGGCGCAATGGGGTTATGACATTGCGATTGCCAGCGACGGGGAAGAGGCGCTGCGGCGTATCTGTGAAGACAACATCCAGCTGGTGATTGCCGATTGGCAAATGCCCAAGCTCGATGGCTTGTCCCTGTGCCGTGAAGTCCGCGCGCGTCAGCTCCCCAATTACACATACATCATTATGGTGTCGGCTGAAAAAGCCGAGGAGTATCTCATCGCCAGTCTGGATGCCGGGGCTGATGATTTTCTGTCCAAACCGGTAGACACCAGCGAGCTCGAGGCGCGGCTTGAATCGGCGGTGCGGCGCCTGAATCTGCAAGCTAGCCTGCAAGAGCAAAGTGATGAGCTGGCACAAACACACGAGGACATCGAGCGCGATTTGCTGGCGGTCTCCGAAGTACAGGTCGGGTCGTTGCCGCCTAGTCCGTATGTGTGGAAGTCAATTGTTGCTGATCGCCTGTTTCTGCCCTCGGTTTATGTGTCGGGCGATCATATTAATATCTATCCGCTGTCCGACACCCACATCGGTTTTTATATCCTCGATGTGTCGGGTCACGGTATTCCGGCCGCCATACGGTCCATGGGTCTGGCACGTTATCTGTCTCCGACCAGCAGCGATTCGGTGCTGTACAAAACAGCGGCGGATACCGGTGAGCGTACGCCCCGCTCACCGTCGGAGGTGGTCAAACGGCTCAATCAGCGTTTTCAGCAAACCGATTCGGACTTTTCCTATTTCACCTTGATCTACGGCTATATCGAGGAATCGACCGGGCGGGGTGTGTTCTGCCAGGCGGGTCATGGGAATCCCCTGTTGGTCAAACCCGGTGGGCAAGTCAAAGAAATGGGCGGCGGCGGATACCCGGTGGGTCTGTTTACCGACGTTGATTTTGAAGATGTGCCGTTTGTACTTAACACCGGTGACACGCTGTACCTGTACTCCGACGGGCTGACCGAAGCCGACGATGGCCACGGTGACCTTTTTGGGCTTGAGCGCTTTGCAGACATCCTGAGCAACACCTGCTCCCGACCCATTCATGACACGCTGCGCGCCTCTGAGCGTGCGGTGCGTCAATGGCGATCGGTCAACACCCAGGTCAGCGGCTTTGAAGATGATATTTCAGTGCTGGCCATTCGGCGTGAATTGCTGACAGCCGTCAGCGATGTGCTGGGTCCGAATGCGTCCGATGAGCATCTGTCCGTTGACAACGCGATGAGTGATTTACCCTTGCGGTTGATGCTCAAGAACACGGCTGAACCTGCCGTGCGTCGCACGGATAATCTGAATATCCTGCTGGTCGATGACTCAGCGAGCCATCTGCGTTTGTTTGGCGTCATTTTGCGCAACTGGGGTTTTGTGGTGAACACCGCCACCAATGCCAGTACCGCGCTGGAATACGTTGAGACCACACGACCGGACATCGTGCTCACCGATTGGGATATGCCGGTCATGAGCGGTGTGGATTTATGTGAAGCGATTCGTAAAGTGTCGCTGGGCAAATACATCTACATCATCATGGTCACCGGCATGGCCACGCGAGATGATTTGCTGCAAAGCCTGCGTGTGGGCGCAGATGACTTTTTGACCAAGCCGGTCAATCCCAACGAATTGCGCATACGCCTGGGCAACGGTTCACGGGTCATTGACCTGCACAATAAGCTGGAAGCCACCCACAACCGATTGTTGGCCTTGTATCAGGAGCTCGATCGCGATTTGCAGGCGGTGGGCGGTATGCAGCGT
The DNA here is from genome assembly GCA_036834985.1 of Burkholderiaceae bacterium. Classification (GTDB taxonomy): domain Bacteria; phylum Pseudomonadota; class Gammaproteobacteria; order Burkholderiales; family Burkholderiaceae_B; genus DAITMV01. Next base: position 4,907 of record DAITMV010000052.1, read on the forward strand.
GACCTGCTGCCTGCCCCGGTCATGCTCCCTGAGCGTTTGAGTATGGACTGGCGTTTTAAACCCATGCGGTATGTCAGCGCCCAGCACTTGAACGTGGTGGAGCTGGACCAAAACACCGTAGGATTTTTTCTGATGCGTGTTCCGGGTCGAGGGATTCCCGCCGCTTTGCTGGCCATGACAGCCTCACGCTGGCTCACCGCATCGAGGGGTGTTGACGTGTTGTTCCGCCCGCCCTCCAATCCGAATCGCGGCCGCTGGACGCTGATGGCACCGGCGATGATTCGGGAAACCTTGCAGCAACGGCAAGATGCCAGCATCAAGCAACTGGATCAATCGAGCTTGCTGTTTGGGCTGATTGACGCACGAGATGGCAAGTTGGCGATCTGTCAGGTGGGCAGCGGGCAGGTGATGATTGAAGTCCCCGGCATGGACGATGCAGCAGCCCTGCAGCCTATGTCCCTGACGCCCTCGACATGGGCACAGGACAGTTTTGCGCAGGCCACAGCCTACGAGCAGTTGTCCGCAGGCTGTCGACTGATTGCCTACCAAGCGACTACCGAAGAAGGTAATGAATGGTCCTTACCTGGTGACGACCTGGCTACGTCCTACGCAAGCTCCTTACAGGATCGGCTCAACAGCATTGAGGAACAGGCCTGTACACCGCAGCAAACCCACGATATCTGTCTGTTGGGCTTGCAGTGGAAAACCACCGATCCCATCGTGACGCAGCACTTGAATGCGGCGCAAATGGCGGCCTTCAAAGACGAGATGCTGGCCTACTTACCCGAGCCTTTGCCACGTGATGTGGGTCAACCGCTGCGTGGACTGCGTGTTGAGCACTCGCTGGACTTACGCAATGTACAGCCGATCTCCCAGCAGGTAGGCGAATTTGGTGGGCAGGCAGGCATGGACGAGGTGGCAGCCTATTTTCTTGATTTGGCGGTCGTGGAGGCTTGTACCAATATTGTTCGCCACGGCTTGCCTGCGGACTCACTCATCAAGTCCGTGATTGATGCGGTGCAGTTTGAGCATGCGCTGGTGGTCACGATCCAGGACAAAGGCCGTCATGTAGAAGGGCAGCATTTTGTGGATGCGATGACCCGCCTGAAAGATTGGGGGGCCGATGATATTCAGGATGTACCCGAGGGCGGCCTGGGTTTGGCGCTGATACAAAATGCAACCGATCACTGGCATTATGGGGTTAATGGGGACAATAACGTTCTCGTATTAATAAAGTGGCTTGATGAAGTTGATCAATAGAAGCCCGCTGCGTATCGCAGCTGTGGCACTTGTCGTTTTTTTTCTGACCCGGCTTGGGTTGACTGGATTTGAACTCCTCAAGGATGGCCTGTCGGCCGTGCCCCTGACCCAACTGCCCCGCATACTGGCCAAAGGCATGCTGTTTGACCTGGCCACAGCCGTGTATGTGCTGATTCCCTTGATGGTGTATGAAGTACTGCTCCCGAACCGCTGGCGGGCCAGCCGTGTGCATGCACCCTTGCGTTTTATAGCTGTGGCGCTGGTGATTGGTATTTTGCTGTTTGGTGCAGTGTCGGAGTTTACGTTTTGGCTGGAGTTTTCCACCCGACTAAACTTTATCGCGGTCGATTACCTGCTCTACACCAAAGAAGTGATCGGCAACATTCGGGAGTCCTATCCCGTCGGCTGGATTTTCGCTGTGATTGGTATCTTAGCGGTGGGTGTGACTGTGCTGCAATGGTCTGCCATCCGGGCGTCTGATCAACATCCGTATTCACTGCGCGAAAAACTTGGATACGCCATGGGCTTGTCCTTGCTGGTCGTGGGTGTGGGCGCCTCGCTGTCGGTGGACCAGATGGAGGGCAGCGGGAATGCGTATGTCGATGAATTGTCGGGTAACGGGGTCTACTCGTTTGCGGCAGCCTTGCGTCGCAACGAGCTCGATTACGATAAATTTTACAAAACGATGGATGCTCACGCTGCGGATGCCCTGTTGGCCCGCCTGGGCGTCAAACGTCCGGCACTGAGTAGCGGTGTGACCTCGGCGCGCGCCACACCTGGAACGCTCTCAGCCCAGATGCCGAAAGCTCCCAAGAACATCGTCATGATCTCCATCGAAAGCATGTCCGCCAGTTTCATGGACACCTATGGAGCGACCAAAGGGCTGACCCCGCAGATGGATGCGCTGGCCAGGCAGGGGTTGATGTTTAAACATTTTTACGCCACCGGCACCCGCACCGTACGCGGCTTGGAGGCTTTGTCGCTGGGGACGCCGCCCGTACCGGGCCAAGCCATTGTAAGACGCCCCAATAACGAACATCTCTCAACCATAGGCGAACTGCTCAAGGCGCAAGGGTTTTCAACCCATTTTGTGTATGGTGGCTATGGTTACTTTGACAACATGAACGCGTATTTTTCAGCCAATGATTACATCATCAATGACCGCACGGATATTCCGAAAAATGACATCGCGCATGAAAACGTATGGGGCGTGGCCGATGAGTCCTTGTTCAACCAGACCATCCGTGTCATCGACCAATTGCGATCGACCACACAAACCCGTGACAAGCCAAACGGAAAGCCGTTTTTTATCCATGTGATGACCACCTCCAATCACCGTCCGTTTACCTATCCCGACGGGCGGATCGATATCCCGTCACCGGGTGGACGCGATGGCGCTGTTAAATACACCGACTATGCAATCGGTAAGTTTATTCGTGACTCGCAGAGCAAACCGTGGTTCAAAGACACCCTGTTTGTCATCACGGCGGATCACTGCGCCTCCGCTGCGGGCAAAACCAAACTACCGGTGCAAAACTATCATATTCCGCTTATTTTTTACGCGCCCGCTTTGGTCAAACCGGGTGTATTCGATCGGATGGTCAGTCAAATTGATTTGCCACCTACCTTGCTCAAGGTGTTGCGTATGAAAGGCGATGAGCTGTTTTATGGCCAATCGTTTTTTGAGCAAACGGACCAAGATCAGCGGGTATTTGTGAGCAATTACCAGGAGCTCGGGTACTACAAACAAGGCATCTTGACGGTGCTCTCGCCGCGGCGACAAGTGGCGGCGTTTACGGTGGATCCGCAGACCTTTGTGTCAACGCCTACGACGCCTGATGCGCAGTTGGTCGATGAGGCGATTGCGTATTATCAGACGGCATCTCGGGCGTTCAAGACAGGCAAGCTCAAGGCGCCGGGGTTCACGGCGAATCCGTAAACGGCAAAACTAAATGTGTGTTTTTTTGTGATGGGGCGCAGGTTCGAGTGGTTGATGGTGCTAGTGCGCTGTGCAGTGGGGCCTAGATTCGAGACAGCGCTCGCCCCTCTAAGGATTGCTACGTTGTCGCTCCTTCGCCCTGCAGGATAGGGCGTTCGCTCAAGCTTCGCCGCTCACTGGGCCATCCTTTGGATGGCCGCCTATCCTGTGCGGGGTCGTCGCGGGGCTCGGCTTGATCGTCTCTCACCTGTGCCCCACCGCGTCGCGCGCACGGGTCACCCACGAGTCACCGATGAGCGCGCCTCACGATCGTGCTCCTACCTCACCGCCATACAGGCTGACCGCACAATCAGGCCGAGGTCCCGGATGGGGGCGCACCGGTTGATTGGTCGCACAGCGACCCGATGGGCGCGCGCAGCTTAAGCCCATCTATCAACCGGCAGCCTTCAGACGGAAATAGACCGAGTGCTGTGCGGTCGGCCTGTGTGGGCGGGGATGTAAACGAAACCAGACCGAGTGCCGTGCTGACGGCCTGTGTGGGAGGGGATGTAAACGAAATCAGACCGAGTGCCGTGCGGGCGACATGTGTGGGTGGGGATGTCAACGAAACCAGACCGAGCGCCGTGCGGGCGGCCTGCGTGGGGGGATGTACTAGCAACGACCGAACCCCGCCCCGTAGCCCTTAATGATCATCATGCTCGGCCAACGCCCACAACTCATGCGCATCGAGCATTACCCGATAATAAGCATACAAGGCATCTAACTGCGCAGTGTCTTGAGCCAACTGCGCTTCCAGCGCCTGCCGACGACTCAACAGCGTGTCTGTCAGCGATGCTTCGCCCAAACGATACGCACGCTCCAACAAACGAGCGCTTTCCTGCGACTGCTCGTTGGATGTCTTCAGTGCCACGTAGCTCTGGTAAGCCGCCTGGGCTTGGTTAACCGTCCGCACGGCGTCGCGTTCAATGCGTGTTTTACCCTTGCGGCTCGCTTGGTCAGTGACTGCCTGTGCAGCCAGGGCCTGCTCGGCCTGCGCCTGGCGCCCCTGACCTGGCAACGCGATGGATACCGTCACCCCCAGCAGCTTTTCGGCACGATCGCGTTCCTGCGCAGCACGCAGGGCAATCATGGGGTCCGGCATACGTTCGAGCCGACTGCGCTCGGCCAACAAGCGGGCCTGATTTTGATCAGCCTGCAAAATTTCCAGTTCATGGTTGTGCCGCAAAATCGCATGAACCCAATCATCGGTGTTGCCCACCAGCGCAGTCGGCGTCGGAATGTGCTCAAAGCCTTGAGTGTTCACGCCGGGGAAACGACGTTCAATCTCCAAGGCCAGCGCGTCTGCACGGGCCTGGCTCAGCTGCAATTGGCCCATCACCCGTTGTTGTTCGGCCATCGCCAGCAGCGTTTCGGTTTTTGCGGCATCACCCGCTTTAAACCGCCGTTGCGCTACCGCCGTTTGTTGTTCCAGCAGTTTGAGTTGTCGGCCCAGTGTGTGGATGGACGCAAATTCTTTTTGCCAGTCAAACCAGCTTAGCAGCAGTATTTTGGCCGACTCATGCCAGGCATCGCCCAGACCCGCTTCCGCGCGCATCACCCCTTGTTCACCGATGGCGATGTCCTTGTCTTGCTTGCCGAACCAACGCATTTGCCGCTCGATGGCAATTTCCGGTTCCTTGTAATTTTTATTGATCGGGATGTCTCGGCGCTGCAGAACGCCAGCGCTCACTGACCACTCATAGGGCCCAGCACGAAGTCGCTTGCGGGTGGCATTTTCGTAGTCAATCGCCGCGCGGGCGGCTTTTACTTCGGGCAGGCTTTCCAGCGCCTGGCGTACGGGCCCCTCGGGCGGGAGCGCACCATGGGCATCAACCTCCGCGTTGACCATCATGCCAGACGATGCCGGCGCGACAGGGTTGTCTACAGCAGCGGCCTGGGCGGTGGGCAGGGTCATCAGCGACGCCAGCATGAGTGCGATCGCTCTGCGGCCAGACAGTAAAAGTGATCCTCGTAATGCGGGCTGCTGTGTCATGCCAATTGACCCATCTGAAGGACAGGGCTTGTCCAGTAAGGAATACGGGAGTTGGCCAGTTGTTGCTGCAAGGTAGCCAATAGCAAGGTTAACTGGTCTTGATGCACCATGATGTCAATTTGTCGTTTTTGAACGCGGCCGCGAATCTTTTCCATGGCATTGTCGAACACGGCCAATGGCCCTGCTGAATCGCAGTCCTTGACCGTCATGAAGTCGAACTGCTCCTGTACCGTGAGCAGAAGGTCGACCACGTCGTGATCAAGTGCTTTGGGAATCAGCAGATGCAGCATCACTTGACCGCTCATGTGCCCTCCTTGATAAATCGTAAATACAGGCTGGGCAGCAGCACCAGGGTCAGCAGTGTGGCGCTGACCAAGCCGCCAATGACCACAATCGCCAGGGGCCGCTGAATCTCCGAACCAGGTCCTGTGGCGAACAACATCGGTATTAAACCAAAGGCGCTGATGGAGGCGGTCATCAACACGGGCCGCAAACGGCGTACCGCACCTTCGCGAATCACTTGCTGCAAGGCCATGCCTTTGGCACGCAACTGGTTAAAGCTGCTCATCATCACCAGGCCGTTGAGTACGGCGATGCCCATCAGGGCAATAAAGCCGACCGAGGCGGGCACAGACACGTACTCCCGTGCGATAGCCAGGGCAACCACACCACCGACCATTGCAAAGGGTATGTTGACCAGCACCAAGGTGGCCTGCCGGGCCGAGCCCAGCGTGGCAAAGAGCACCAGAAAAATCAGACCCAGTGCGATCGGCACCACAATCATCAACCGTTGTGCGGCACGTTGCTGGTTTTCAAACTGACCGCCCCAGCCCAACCGATAGCCAGCAGGTAACGGAACGGTTTTGGCGATCAGGGCCTTGGCCTCATCAACAAAGCCAACCAGGTCCCGGCCCCGCACGTTGGCGCGGACAATCGCCATACGCGAGGCGTTTTCGCGATCGATTTTTACCGGGCCCGCCACGGGTTTGAGGGTGGCGATCTGGCTCAGTGCGATGGACTGGCCATCAGCCATCGGCAACCGCAGTTGTGAGAACCGCTCGCCATTCATCTGGCTACTGCCGTCCCCCCGGACGAGAAGCGGAATACGGCGACCTTGTTCAATCACCAGGCCCACTGGCCGGCCCTCGACCATGGCACGCAGGTCATTTTGCACCTGCTCAATCGTCAAGCCCAGACGACTGATCGCCGTGCGGTCAAAATCCACCTGAAAATACTGCACACCGCTGTTTTGAACGGTCAGCACATCCTCTGCGCCAGCTAAGGTGCTCAATTGCTTGACGATCTGTTCGGCCAGCCCGTTCAAGGTGTGCAGGTCGGTTCCGTAAATCTTGATGGCCAAATCACCCCGTACGCCCGACAGCATTTCAGAGGTGCGCATTTCGATGGGCTGCGTAAAACTCAGGTTAACGCCCGGGATGTCCGCCACGGCTTTGCGAACTTTGTCTACCAGCGCGTCTTTGTTGCTGACCGACCATTCGCTTTTGGGCTTGAGTACCAGAAAGGTATCGGTGTCGTTAAACCCCATCGGATCCAGACCCAGTTCGTCGGCACCAACGCGGGCGATGATGTTTTGTATTTCCGGGATGCGTTTGAGTAAGGCTCGCTGAATGTCCTGATCAATACGGGTGCTGTCCTCCAAGCTGATGGAGGGGATTTTTTCCACCTGCAGCAAAATATCACCCTCATCCAGGTTGGGCATAAACGATTTGCCCAGCACGCCAAATAAACCCGCCGCCCCAATCAGTGCGAGGCCAGCGGCCACATACACCGTCCGCTGATGGGCCAACGCCCGGTCTAGCCACCGTCGGTAGCGTGCCTCGAGCCAACTGACCAGTTTGGGTTGCGGATGGTGCTGTCCTCCCATCACAAACGACGCCAGTACCGGGATGACCGTCAGCGAGAGCAGCAACGAGGCAGTCAGGGCGAATACGATGGTCAGGGCCACCGGCACAAAGAGTTTGCCTTCCAGCCCTTGCAGCGTGAGCAGCGGCAAAAACACGATCACGATAATTGCCATGCCCGCTGTGATGGGTACGGCTACCTCCTGCGTGGCGCGGTACACAATATGCAGCCAGGGTTTGTCGATCCCATGCTGTTGTTGGGATTGCTGGCTTTCGATGTTCTCCACCACGACCACGGCGGCGTCCACCAGCATACCGATAGCAATCGCCAACCCACCCAATGACATCAGGTTGGCAGACAAATTGACCAGATGCATGCCGATGAAAGTTGCCAGTGCCGACAAGGGCAAAATCAAGGCCACCACCAGTGCGGCCCGCACGTTGCCCAAAAAGACATACAGCAAAATCAAGACCAGGATGATGGCTTCAGTCAGCGCTTTGGCCACGGTAAAAACTGCGCGTCCGACCAAATCACCACGGTTATAGAACGGCACCACATGAGTGCCTTGGGGCAGTGTAGTGGATATGTCTTTGAGGCGTTTTTCCACTTCAACCACCACTTGACGCGCATTTGAACCGCGTAGACCCAGCACCAGGCCCTCAACGGCCTCACCGTGGGCATCTTTGGTCACTGCCCCGTAGCGGGTCAAGCCGTCGATACGAACGTCGGCTACATCCCCTACACGGACGGCCATACCCTGCCGTTCGATAATGCCGATGGCTTTAACATCATCGATGCTTTTAATGCTGCCCTCGCTGCGTACCAGCAGGTTTTCGCCCTGGTCGGTCAGGCGGCCCGCGCCATCGTTGCGGTTGTTTGTCTCCAGCGCGGTTTGCAACTGGGCCAGCGACACCTGTCGTGCGGCCAGTGCCACCGGGTCAGGAACCACCGAAAAGCTCTTTACGAAACCACCTAGTGAGTTCACATCGGCCACACCGGGAATGCTGCGCAGCTGTGGACGTATCACCCAGTCCAGGAGGCTGCGTTTGTCGGTGAGGCTGAGCGGCCCTTCGATGGTGAACATAAACACCTCGCCCAAGGGCGTGGTGATCGGTGCCAGGCCGCCGGAGGCTGTGGCGGGCAAGACACCCAGGACCTGGTTCAAACGCTCGGTGGCTTGCTGACGGGCCCAGTAAATATCGGTACCGTCGTTAAAATCGAGGGTGATGTCCGCGATGCCGTATTTGGACATCGAGCGTAACAGTCGTTGGTTGGGTATACCCAGCATCTCTTGTTCGATGGGGGCAACAATGCGGGTTTCAACCTCCTCGGGCGTCATACCCGGTGCCTTCATGATGATTTTGACCTGGGTGCTGGAGACATCCGGAAATGCATCAATCGGCAAGTCGCGCATGGCCTGGATCCCTGCACCTACAAGCATCAGCGTCAGCACCACCATCAACATGCGTTGCGCCAGGGATGTGGCGATCAGTTTATCAAGCATCAGTCGCTACCGCCCTCACGACCCAAACCCATCCACGCGCCCTTGAGCAGGGATAAACCACCGACTGCAATCTGCTGACCGGGCGTTAAGCCCTGGTCAACGCGCACCTGGGTGCCGTCCCGACCCACAATGTGGATGGGCGTGGCCACGAATCCTTTGGGGCCGCTGACAAACACCATATCCTGTTGACCGTGTTTGATCACTGCCGCTGCAGGCACGGCGATCCCGTTGATGGCGTGCCCCTTGGCCTGAACCTGCACCTCGGCAAACTGGTTGGGTCGCAGGCAGGCAGGCGCGGTTTTTAGGTCGGCACGAATCAATACGGATTGGTTGGCGCTGTTGACCTGTCCGCCGATAGCGGCGATGCGGCCTTGTGCATCGCAGCCTTTGACCGTAATGGCATCACCCACGGAAACCATCTCCGCCTGTTGGCGGTTGGCTTGCAGCTCGATCCAGCGTTTGCCTTCGCGTGCAATCGTGGCGATCGGCTCACCGGCCTCCATGCGTTGCCCGGGGCTGGCCTTGAGCGTTACCACAGACCCGGCCGCAGGTGCGCTGAGCGCCATCTGCGCACTCAGTTGCTGGCTACTTTTGAGTTTGTTCAACGCCGCCTCGCTCATCCCGATCAACCGGAGGCTTTGCGCCCGTTGTGTCATTTCGACCTGGGCCTGCATGGCCTGGCTGCGGCTATCCTGCGCACGGCTTTCCGGAATGATGCCTTCGGCATACAAGGCGTCGTCCCGTAGCTGCCGCTGCGCCGCAACCTGATGGCGACTGCTGGCCTGCAGGTACTCGCGTTCAAGTTCGATCAGTTGAGCGCTGTATATCCGTGCAATGGTTTGCCCCGCCTTGACTGAATCGAGTGTGTTGATGTCAATGGACTGCACGATGCCGGTGGCAGGCATGCTGATAACGTCCAGGGCCTGATTGGGAACGACGACCGTGCCGTTGAGCAACAGGCTGTTGGCACTGGGGGAGGCCGCTTGGGTGGTATACAGCGTGATGCCGGCCTGCCGTAATTGCTCTTTACCCAGGGAAAAGGGTGCGCCTGGACCCGTGGATGCGGTTTGCGCTTGAACCGTCAGCGGATTGGCCCATATGGCCACGGCCAGGGAGCATGCGGCGATACCCAGACTTCTATTTTTAAGCATAAGACCTACAATGGGTGCATAACGTATGAGTTTGAGTAAGTATTTTCATATTAGTTACTGTACCTTAAGCCATCCTTAAGATTCGCAGCTTAAAGTCTTGTACAAAAGAATCAAGGGTTAAAACATACAATGAGAATATTGCTCGTAGAAGACGATGCTCAGTTGGGCAGGGCAATACAAATCGGGCTGGAACAGGATGTGAATACGGTCGATTGGGTTCACGATGCCCAAAGTGCCGAAACAGCTGTTAAAACTCACCGTTATGCTGCCATTTTGCTTGATCTGGGTTTGCCGGGGCTCGATGGCATGTCACTGTTGCGAAAAATGCGCACCATGGGTGTCGACAGCGCCATTTTGATTGTGACCGCGCGCGGTCAAGTCACGGACCGCATCGCCGGTCTGGACCAGGGGGCCGACGACTTCATCATCAAGCCGTTTGATCTGGATGAGCTGTCCGCCCGCATTCGCGCTGCCGTTCGTCGTAGTTCGGGGCGTGCCAACAATATCATTGAGTTGGGCGAACTTCGTATCGACACCACCCGTCGCCATGTCTTTAAAAGTGGTGGAGTCATTGCGCTGACCGCGCGCGAGTTTTCGGTATTGCTGGATCTGGTTGAACATGCAGGGCAAATCCGCTCCCGTACACAGCTTGAAGAATGCCTGTACGGCTGGGGCGAGGAGGTCGAGAGTAACTCCATCGAGGTCCATGTTCACCATTTGCGAAAAAAGCTGGGACGGACGCTGATCAAGACGGTCCACGGAATCGGTTATCTGGTTGACGGTGCATAGAGGCCCGGCCCCATGTTGAATAAACCCTGGTCACTCAAGCGCCGCATTGTCGGTATGGTGATGGGCCTGACCATGGTGATGTGGGCTTTTTCTGCGGTGGTGATTTATCACCAGGCGCGCCAGGAGAGCCAGGCCTTGTTTGATGCCGGCCTCAAAGCAACGGCTCAACTGTTGCTCGATGTCGCTGCCAAGCCTGTTGTGCAAGTCGCCAGTCCGCCTGATGTGCCCAAGTCAAGAGGCGCCGGGCAAACGTCGTTTATGCACATTCAGATCTGGTCGCCCGATCAACGGCTGGTGTATCAAAGTCACCGGGCCGATGTCCTGCCGTTTGTGCCGATTGGCAGCGACGGGTTTAGCTGGGTGACCTACCGGCCACTGCAAGGCCCGTTGCGGGTCTACGCCCACTACGATCCAACCCGTCAATTGCACATCCAGGTGGCTGAGTTGCAAACGGATCGGCATGAAATCAGCATCCTGTATGCGCAACGGCTGTTCTGGTTCTGTCTGCTGGTGATTCCGGTGTTCGGTGTGATCATGGCGTATGTCATCAATCGGGTGTGCGGATTGGTGCAGTCCATTGCCGATGAGGTCAGCACAAAAAGTGGCCATGACCTGCATGCGGTCTCCGATGATCAGATGCCCATCGAAATCAAACCCCTGACCACCGCGCTTAATGAGATGATCGGCAGGATTCGTCAGTCCATCGAGCATGAAAAGCAACTCACTGCGGACGCCGCCCATGAACTCCGAACGCCGCTGGCTGGCATCCGGGCCAATGTGCAGGTGATCGAACGATCCCTGCGGCAACAAGCGAGCCCGATCCAGGCCGAAGCGCTGACCCATGTTTTGC
>DAITMV010000053.1:0-16071 GCA_036834985.1 Burkholderiaceae bacterium
AAGCCCATCTATCAACCGGCAGCCTTCAGACGGAAACAGACCGAGCGCCGTGCGGACCAGCCTGTGTGAGTGGGGAGGTAAACGACACAGACCGAGCGCCCTACCGCCAGACCCGTCAGAATCACTACCCGCGTTCCCACGCATGATATTTCTCCACCCACTTGAGCAAGCCCTGCGGCGCATGCGCCCGCTTCCATTCTCCCGCCGCATATTTGTTGGCTTCGGCCAATGTCGGGTAGGTATGAATGGTGCCCAGAATCTTGTTTAACCCCAAGCCATGCTTCATGGCCAACACAAACTCGGCCAGCAAATCGCCCGCGTGTTCGCCAACAATGGTTGCACCCAAAATGGTGTCTTTACCGGGCACCGTCAGTACTTTGACAAAACCATACGCCGTGTCATCCGCGATGGCGCGGTCCAGGTCGTCCATGCCGTAATGGGTAATTTCGACCGGAATGCCTTTGTCCTTGGCCTCTGATTCCGATAAACCCACCCGGGCAACCTCGGGATCGGTGAACGTAGTCCAGGGGATGACACGATAATCAGCGGCAAATTGTTTGAAGCGACCAAACAGGGCGTTGACTGCTGCATACCACGCCTGATGCGCCGCCGTGTGCGTGAACTGGTAGGGTCCAGCCACATCGCCACAGGCATAAATATTGGGGTATTTGGTTTGCAAGAAGCCGTTCACATCCACCGTTTTACGGGCGGTGACCGAAATTCCCAACGCCTCCAGGCCAAAGCCTTCTACACGTGCCACACGGCCCACGGCACAGAGCAATGCGTCAAACTCGATGGCTTTTTCTTGACCATTCGCCGACACGACAAGGCGTTGGGTATGTCCATCTTTTTCGCAGCGCAACGCTTTATGCCCGGTCAGCAACTGGACACCATCGTGGCTCATCGAGCCCGCCACAAGCCGTGAGACTTCGTCGTCTTCACGGATCATGATGCGGGGAGCCATCTCCACCAGCGACACCTCAATCCCCAGCCGCGCAAACGATTGCGCCAGTTCACAGCCGATCGGACCGCCGCCCAGCACCACCATGCGTTGCGGTTTGACCCGCAGTTCCCACAGGGTGTCCGAGGTGTAATACGTCACAGTGTCCAGCCCGGGGATGGGAGGAACAAAGGGACGCGCTCCGGTCGCGATGACAATATTTTTGGTGGTGAGGGTTTGCACACCGGAGGCCGTTTTAATCTCAACCGTCCAGGGCGAGGTGATGGTTGCGGTGCCTTGCACTACGTCAACACCCAGATCGGTGTAGCGTTCAATCGAATCATGGGGCTCGACCGTTTTAACCACCCGGCTGACTCGCTCCATCACATCGGCAAAATCAAAATCAGCCTGTGCTTTGGCAATGCCATAGGTTGCGGAGTGTTTGATTTGTTTGACCAGCTTGGCTGAGCGGATAAGCGCCTTGGACGGTACGCACCCATAGTTAAGGCAATCGCCACCCATTTTATGGTTTTCAACCAGCGTCACCTTGGCTTTGACGGCTGCAGCGATGTAAGAGGTCACCAAGCCTGCTGCGCCCGCTCCGATGACCACCACATTGCGGTCAAAAGAGGACGGTTTGGCCCACCCTTTGTACACCTGGCGCGCCTGAATCATGCCCACGACTCGCTTGGCCAGCAGCGGGAAAAAGCCCAGCAACACAAACGAACCCAGCAAGGCAGGCGATAAGATCCCCTTGGTGCTCGTGATTTGCGCCAATTGGGTGCCAGCATTCACGTACACAGCCGTACCGGCCAACATGCCCAACTGGCTGACCCAAAAATAGGTGCGGACCGGAATTTTGGTCAGACCCATCAGCAAATTAACCGCAAAAAACGGGAAGATGGGTACCAGCCTGAGCGTGAACAGATAAAACGAACCCTCGCGCTCAACCCCTTCATCCATCGCTGCCAGACGATTGCCGAATTTGGAACGCACGGCATCACGAAACAAATAACGTGCGCCCAACATGGCCAGCGTGGCACCAATCGATGACGCAATGGAGGTGAGCACTGTCCCCCACACAAAACCGAAAATGGCACCGCCAAGCAGGGTGAGCGTCGACGCGCCAGGAAAAGACAGGGCCGTGGAGATGATATAGACCACCAGGTACACACCTGCAGCATACAAGGGGCGAGTCTCCCACACCTGCACCAGGGTTTGCTGCTGGCTTTTTAGATACGTCAGATCAAAAAAGCGTCCGAGGTCAAACACAAAAAAACTGGCGATCGCTGCAATGACCAACAGCAAAATGGACGCGCGTTTGATATTCATACAAGGTGCCTTGTGCAAGAGAGGTGTGTGCCTGTAACAGTGTAGGGGTAAGCGCCTGCAATCTCAATTGGCGTGCCTTGCCGGTCGGCGCTTACAGATGAAACGGGTTAATACGCTTATTAGACGTAGCATGTCCCGCTTTATTACAGGATAAGTTGCATCATGAATAAGCGATGATTTCATCATGATGACCGAATTGGGTTTGATGTATGAACCATCCCCTCCAAGACACCGTCTCGGCGCACGAGCAAGACCGCGTCATACAAATGCTTCGGCACACCATCACGGTGATGCGGGCGGGCATGGATGATGCGCGTAAGGAGTTTGCTGCTGAACTGGCGCAACAGGCCCGTCTAAAAGACGCAGAAATTGCGCGTTTGCAAGAAACCGTGCGGGCGCTGACGGTCTTACTCGATCAGAAATAAACGTCATGGTGAGTGTCCATCTCAAGCGACATTCAAACCTGAATATCCCCCATTTGTGATAAGTTAACTCCATCTTTTGCTGCCCTGTGGCCAGTCAAACGATTGTCGACGTCAAAACACAAAGGGTATGTATGAGTCGTTGGATGCGGTGGGCCACCCTGGTCTGCGCTGGTGTGCTTGCTTCGGCCGTTCAGGCGCGGGAGTTGCGTATTGGTGTGGGCAACATTCCCCTGTTTGCCCCCGTGATCGTGGCCAATGCAGAGGGGTATTTCAAGCAGCAAGGGCTGTCTGAGGTCAAAGTAATCAACTGCATATTGGGCAAGCTATGCCTGCAAAAAATGCTGGCCGGTGAGCTCGAACTGGCCACCGTGGCCGCGACCCCGCTGGCCATCGCAAGTTTTACCCAGCGGGACTTTGATATTCTGGCGACCATCACGACCACGGGCGCGGATAACAAGTTGTTTGCCCGCACCGATCGCGGTATTAAAACCCCGGCTGATTTACGCGGCAAAAAAATCGGCATTGTGCGGGGTACCAGTTCGCAGTTTTTTCTTGAAAGCGTTTTGTTGTTTTACGGCATTCCGCTGAACCATGTCACCCTGGTCAATCTGAACCCACTGGATATGGCGGGCCCGTTGGTGCGCGGGGAAGTCGATGCGGTAGGAGCGTTTGAGCCATTTGGTTACCAGGTCAAGCAACAGATGGGGCCATCGGTGGTTCGTTTAAATCCCCCCAATGTTGTCAAAATTGCGGTGCATCTGGTCGTAGGCCGCGGGGCGCGCAGTCCGAGCAATGACGATTTAATTCGGATATTAAAAGCACTTGAACAAGCGGCTGCGTTTACAAAAAAGAACCCGACCCAGGCGATTTCGGATGTTGCGACCTATCTGAAAGTACCTCGTCCACAAATTGAGGCGGTGTGGGATGACTACGAGTATGGTTTGAGTCTGGATCAGACGATTGTCACCAATCTGGAGTCTCAAGCCTTGTGGGTCAAAAGCAATACCCCCACCCTGGCCAAAACCCGGATGCCGGACTATCTGGACATGATTCGACCCGGCCCGCTGTTGGCCGTCGATCCCAAATCGGTGACCTTGGTCAAATAATCCGATGGGACCGGTTGTACGCCCACTGGATTTGGCGCAATTGTGTTAAGTTCAGATACATTGCAGGTACATGATAAAAAATATCAAACAAGGGGATAGGGTGTGAGCCGCTGGGCAATGCTTCTGGGTCTGATGTATGTTTGTTTTGCCAGTGCCCATGTACAGGCCCGTGAGTTGCGTTTGGGCATCGGTGCCATACCCTTGTTTGCGCCGGTGATCATTGCCGATGAGGACGGTTTTTTCAAGCTCAATAACCTGTCCGATCTAAAAGTTGTCAACTGCATTATCGGCAAGCGCTGTCTGGAGCAATTGCTCAATGGCCAAATGCAACTGGCCGCCGTAGCAACCACTCCTTTGGCGTTTGCCAGTTTTGAGCGACGTGATTTTGACATTGTCGCCACCATCACCACGACCCTGGCAGATAACAAATTCATGGTGCGTGCTGACCGCGGCATCAAGACCCCGGCTGACTTGAGAGGCAAAAAAATCGGTATCGTGCGGGGTACCAGCTCACAGTTTTTTGTCGAGAGCATTTTGTTGTTTTATGGCATTCCGTTGAACCAGGTCACACTGGTTGATATGGATCCGCTGGATATGGTGGGGCCATTGTCGCGAGGTCAGGTGGACGCTGCCGGCTCTTTCGAGCCCTTTGGCTATCAGGCCCGCCAGGTGATGGGTGATAAAGCCAGCGTGCTCAAGGTACCCCATATCGTCAAAATTTCCGTGCATCTGGTGGCTGCCCGCGGAGCTAACGGGCCCACCCATGACGAATTGGTTCGCGTGTTAAAAGCCCTCAAACAGGCCTCCGATTTTATGAAGTCCAATCCGTCAAAGGCCATCCGCGATGTCTCGATCCGTTTGAAGATGCCACCATCGCAGGTGCAAGCCACGTGGGACGATTACGATTATGACGTGAACCTGGATCAAGCCCTGGTCAGTAATCTGGAGTCCCAAGCGCTCTGGATCCAGGGTAGCAGCCGTCATCTGGCACATGCCAAAATACCGAATTACCTTGATTTAATCCGTCCAGGCCCTTTGCGCGCCGTGGACCCCCAATCAGTGACCTTGGTCAAATAACGATGCAGATAAGAAGCTTGTTGGCGGTCGGTATGGTGAGCATGATGCTGATCGCCATGATCAGGATCTACATACTGGTGGACGAGAACAACGCGTCCTTTGAGCTGAACACCGTCCAGCACAGTGCCCATCAGATTGCGCGCGACGCCTCCACCATGCTCGTGCTCAGCCAGGAATACCTGATCACCAAAACCCCGCGCAGTCGACGTCAGTGGTTTGTGCTGAACGAGTCTTTACTCAAACAAATAGAAACCTTCCCCAATCAATCAGCAGGCACCTATGTAGAAACCGACAAGATGCACGATATCCTGGTCGAGTTGCCCTCGGTGTTCGAGGCGCTGACGACCGAGGGGCCCGTGGAGGCGCCCGCGCTTGAATCGACCGACCGGGCCTCGGTCGCTGACCAGGTACTGCGCACCACCTTGCTGGCCAATCACTTGGTCTCAGAAATGCGGCGTGTGTCAGATCTTGCATTTGTTGTCAGTGATCGGGCCACCGACAAACGCATCAAGCTGGAGAACACCCGCCGACTGTTGGTGTGGGTGTCTTACGCGCTGTACTTTACGATGCTCACCGTGTTGTGTGTGTTTATTTACCTGCGGCTTATTCAGCCCCTGGGCAAACTTAAAACGACGGTGACGGCGGTTCGCAAGGGCGATTTGAGCGCACGTGCCAACTTGACCTATCAGGATGAACTGGGCATGTTTTCACAAGGGTTCGACAACATGCTCAACGAGTTGCAGGCCCGTGACTCCCTGCTCAAGGAAAAGCAACTGGCCCTGATGCGCAGTGAGGAGCTGGCTCGCGAAGCCAGTGACGCCAAGAGCGCGTTTTTGGCTAACATGAGCCATGAAATCCGGACGCCCATGAACGCGGTGATTGGCTTGACCTACCTGCTGGATCAAACAGAGCTGAATGATGAGCAGGCCAGTTACCTGGGCAAGATCAAGGTCGCGTCCAAGTCATTGATGGCGATCATCAATGATGTACTCGATTTGTCTAAAATCGAGGCAGGTCAAATGACGCTTGAGACCGTCGCCTTTGATTTACCGCAGCTGCTCGATGACGTGTTCAGCCTCGTAGCCTTGAATGCCGGTCACAAAAAGCTCTCCATGAACATGGACAAAGATGAGCGGGTTCCCAGCTTCGTCACCGGTGATCCAACCCGCCTGCGGCAAATTCTAATTAACCTGCTGAACAATGCGGTCAAATTTACGGAGGAGGGGTTTGTCACCCTCAAGGTGCGCAGCGAGTTGAGCGACACGGGCGTAGCGAACATCCGCTTTACCGTGATTGACTCAGGCCTGGGCATTGCCCGCGACATACAGGACAAACTATTTACCCCGTTTACGCAGGCCGATAGCTCGACCACACGCCGTTTTGGGGGTACTGGTTTGGGCTTGTCGATTGTGCGGCAGCTGGCTCATTTGATGGGCGGTTCGGTGGGCTTGAACAGTGAGCCAGGCAAAGGCAGCGAATTTTGGGTCGAACTGCCGTTTGAGGCCGCCTTGGCTGAGGTGCCCCAGTCGCTGACAGGTCAGTTGCTCGAAGTGATGATTGTGGATGACCATCCCGATGATCTGGAGCAGCTGAGCAAAAGCGCGCGGGTGCTTGGATGGCGCATGGAGGCGGTTCCTTCTGGTGAAATGGCGCTGGCACGCATCCGTGAGCGCCTGCGTCAGGGCTTGGCGCCCGATGTGGTGGTACTGGACTGGAAAATGCCTGTGGTCGATGGTGTTCGCATTGTCAGCGACCTGCACAATACCTTGCCCATCGAGCAGTTGCCTGCCCTGGTGATGGTCACCGCCTATAGCCGAGATTCAGTGCTAAAAGCCTTCAAGGACCAACCACCCGCCGATGTTATTGTGGAAAAACCGGTCAGCACCAAAGATCTGTTTGATGCGGTCAACCAAGCGATTGGACTGCGCAGTGAGCAGAAAAATACAATCAACTCGCCGGCTGATCGCCTGGCGCTTGCTCCACGGTCCTCTAACGGACGTTTGCTGGCGGGTTTGCAGGTGTTGGTGGTGGATGACATGCGCATCAACCTGGAGATTTTGCAGCGTATATTGGAGCGGGAAGGGGCTGTGGTTGCCACCGCATCCAACGGCCAACAGGCGCTGGATCTGTTGCGTGAATCACCTGGCCAGTGGCAAGTGGTGTTGATGGATGCACAGATGCCGGTCATGGACGGACTGGAGGCCACTCGCCATATTCGCCATGAACTGGGCCTGACGCACTTGCCGGTGATTGCGGTGAGCGCTGGGGTGACCTCCACCGAGCGCGAGCAGGCCAAGGCTGCCGGGCATGACTGATTTCATTACCAAGCCGTTTGACCCGGAAGTGGTGTTCCAGAAGGTTCGTTATTACAACCAGGCTTCATCGTCCGGATCGGCACCACACTAAAAAATACAATTCCTGTTTTGGGGAGTCGATACCATGAAGGCTTTATCGCCTGTTGATCAGCTGTTTTTGTTGCTCGAACGCAGAAACCAGCCCATGCACGTAGGCGGTTTGCTGCTGCTTCGGCCACCGGCCGGTGAGCCGAATTTTTTGAACGACATGTTAGAGCGCGTGCGTCGTGAAATCCATGCACAACCGCCATTTAACCAGAAGCTGGTGTGGCGACTGGGGGTCTGGTTCTGGCAAGAAGACGCCGAATTTGATCTGGAAGCGCATTTACAGCACATCTCCCTGCCCAAGCCCGGCCGTATTCGCGAGCTGCTTAGCTTGGTGTCGAAGTTGCACGGTAATTTGATGGACCGCGCCAAGCCCTTATGGGAGGTTTACATCATTGACGGCATCGAAGACGGCCGGGTGGCGATGTATATGAAAATCCACCATTCGCTGGTCGATGGGGTGGCCTGCATGCGCATGCTGCAAAAGGCGCTGTCCGATGATCCGAATGCCCGTGATGTGGTGCCCTTCTGGGCGGTCAAAACGCCTGAGCGGCGATCCCGTGCCGTGGCTGGAGTCAGTCACATGGTCGCCCAATCAGTGTTGATGGTGCGTGATCAAATTGCCACCGTGCCCACGGTGGCCCGTGAATTATGGCGCTCGGTGATCAGTCGAAAAAAAGATCCGGGCCATGTCTCGATTTCCCAGGCACCCAAGACGCTGTTTAATCAGCGGATTTCCGCATCAAGGCGGTTCGCCGCGCAGTCGTGGGGTTTGCAGCGCATGAAAGATGTCGCTCACAAACATGGGGTCACGCTGAACGATGTGGTGCTGGCCATGTGCGGTGGGGCCTTGCGCCGTTATCTGAAAGAAATGCAGGCGTTGCCATCCCGGCCGCTGATCGCGATGGTGCCGGTGTCGCTGCGCAAAGATGACTCCACGGCGGGCAATCAGGTGGCTTTGTTGCTGGCGAATCTGGGCACCCATGTAGCAGACCCATTGGAGCGCTTGAGCATCGTGGCGGCTTCGGTCAAAAGCTCCAAAGATCGCTTTGCCAATATGAATCAGGCCGAAATCATGAATTACGTGGCCACCATGATGGGGTTAAATGGCCTGAACATGGTGACGGGTCTTGCACCGAGCTGGCAGGCGTTTAATATCGTGGTGTCCAATGTGCCTGGGCCCAAACACACCTTGTACTTTAACGGCGCCCAGGTTGAGGGTGTGTATCCCGTGTCGCTGTTGCTGGACGGGCAGGCCATGAACATCACGCTCAACAGCTATGCCAACAAGCTGGAGTTCGGCATTTTGGCATGTCGCCGCACCGTGCCCCACATGCAGCGCTTGCTGCAGCATCTGGAGGATGGTTTGACTGAGCTTGAGCAGATGCCGGCGCGATCCCCGGGGTAAGCGGCGCAGGTCCTGACGGTGGGTCCTAATCGTCGTAGCGCTGGGCCATGGCGACCGCAAACAGGAACGGCCAGCGCTGGAAGGAATCGTACATGGCCTGGTCATTCTGGATGTCCTGATACTGTCGCCACTCAAATCCTTCCACTTGTTGCCCCAACGAGAAGATGTCCGTGGCGGTACTGCCCAGTGCAGGTACGATATCCGAGGTGTCGTCCATGTTGCCCATATCACCCTGGCTCATGGTAAATCGCTCCATTGACCGGCAGGCAGCTTGATTTTGTACCGATCGCCCACCTGCATCACGATGGTTTGATCGTTTTCCGAAACACCTCGCGTCACGGGCAGGTCACGGACGAGGTTTTTCCAGTCAGGTGCCGTTCGTGGATTGGGCTGATTCTCCATCACCTTGTTTAACAAAGTGGCCAGCGCGGTGTAGCTGACGTTGTGGCTGACGGTCACCGGGGCAGGGCGGCCAGCGGGGGGCTCCGGAATGGATCCATCCACCCATCGGGCTGCCGCGGGCACAATCGTGATGGCAGGGGTCGGTGTGTCTCGCAGCCCGGAGATCTGGCTGGTATCGCCCGCCAGCGCAGCGCCATGTTCCGGGACCAGCAACACCAGCGCGCGCCGCTTGCTCTGCGCGATCTGGGCAATCAACTTGTTAATGTCACTGAACAATTTGCCAGCGCGCTTGGGGTAGTTCTGGATGCTGGTTTCTGTGGTGCCGGGGTAGCGGTTGCCATCGTGCAGGCTCACCGTGTTGTAATACAGAGCCACCGGCGCGGTGCGTGTGGCGGTGGCGTTGATGCGGGCTTGCCACCAGCTTTTCAGCAGCTCACCGTCATCGGCCAAGGGGGTTCCGTCAAAGGACACCAGTCCGGATTTGATGGTGCTAAAGTCAACCCAGGTTTCACTGGGTGCCGACAGGTTTTGTTTTACGGTATCGATAAATTTTTCAAACTGGCCATCATGGTTCATTTCCAATTGCACCTGATACCCTTGGGCCGCCAATTGGGCGAACAGGTGGCAGCTGCCTGGGCTGTTGTTGTACAGGTTTGCGTTGGTTGATTGCCCACAGTAAGCCCGCAGCAGTCGAATGGCGGCCGGGCCTGAATAACTGGTCCCGGTGTTAAAGCGTTCAAACACAACATCCATATTGCGCAGCAGGGGGTGCTGCGTCAGGCCCGATTGCTTGAGGTCATCCCATGACAAAGAACAGATATGCAGCACGATGATGTCAAAATCCGGTGGTGCGATTGGTATGGCAGCGGGTATCTGAAGCTTTTGCTGCTGCTTGTAAAAGGTTTGCAGCACGGCGGCCGGTTGCAGGTTATTGGCTTGAGCGGTGTTGCCATCATCGCCGGCGGTGATCCCGTCCAGTTGTTGCTGGCGCAGGGATTCGACCATTTGGGCCCCATCGCGTCCCAACGCCACCTGCTCGGCGGCCAGGTCGCCATCGCGCACAGTGGTTGGTTTGACGGCCAGATCGGCCGATGCAAAAGCTCGCCAGGGCGCGGTGGCCAGCCATCGGCTCAGGCTTTGCAAGGGCAGGGCCAACACAACGATCAGTGCTATCACACTGCTCAAGCGCATGATGCGGTCTGACAAACGCACCACGGGTAGCAGCAGGATTCCAACGGCAATAATACGCAAGGGGATAAATCGGCCGATCAGTTCCCCCAGATACGCTGGGCTGAAATTCTGGATGCTTTCAAACTGTTCAAACAGGCGCGTAATCGGCGGCAGATCAAATTCCTGATAGGCCAGTGCCAGTGCTGCTGGCACCACCACGCTCCAGCGGATCGCGCGGCGTAGGTAGGGGTAGGGGGCCAGTGAAAATTTGATCAGCAAGGTCAGCGACAGCAAGAGTATATTGGCTGAGGCGTCCCATTTAAGTTTGCCCGCCAGCGCCAGTGCAAATTTGCCCAGAAAATAATAATTCCATAAAGGCATTTATGAACGCCCCCGGCTGAGCATTTTGCGGCTGGCAATTCGCCGAAAGGCAGTGCCGACACTCGAGGCCATCCAGCGCAGCAGTCGGATATACCCGTTCAAGCCAGTGGCTGTGACAGTCCCCAAACTCTTGAGCGCCGCGTCTTTTTTAACGCTGTCACTCCAATTGAGCCACGCATCTGCGCGACCAAATGTACACTGGATCAGGCGCATTTCCTGTTCTGCGGACAGCGCATCAAAACGCAGCCCCACCGATTGCCCGTTGCGACTGACCACCAGCGCGGGGAATAGAAACTCCCTATCTCCCCGATTCAAGCCCACCATGACTTTCATGTGCTCGGGCAGGGTGGTGCCGTCGGGTAGGGCCAGGCCCAGCCCCCCGGCAGAGTATTCCTCGGTGTAGCAGGCGATGGTGTAACCGCCCGGCAAATGCAGCACCGCGGGAATTACCATGCGGACTCGGTGGTGGACATGGCGTTGCACGGCCTCAGAAGCCACGCCGACCGCCGCACCCAACACCACCAGGTTAAAGAAGCACCACACCATGTTCAGCGCCACCGAACCGACCTCATGGGTGTTCCAGATAAACATGCGCAGTATCCCGACGATAAAGCCGGCGATATTGAGCAACAGCAGCACCAGGTA
Organism: Burkholderiaceae bacterium; assembly: GCA_036834985.1. Classification (GTDB taxonomy): domain Bacteria; phylum Pseudomonadota; class Gammaproteobacteria; order Burkholderiales; family Burkholderiaceae_B; genus DAITMV01. The sequence goes on from DAITMV010000053.1 coordinate 11,286, forward strand.
GGGCATGGCAATGCCCGCGTCAAAGTATTCCCGTTCAATCAGCCCGCCTTTGGCCGTGACGTTGAATTTACCCAGCTTGGGGTTGATGAACGCCATGGTAGTAGGCAGTACGATGTACCACGACAGCACGGTTTCGTAGACCTCCGACCAAAACGAATGGCGAAAATCGCCCTGAATGGCCGAGTTGCTGTAGCTGGTGATCACCAGTGTCGGAATCACAAAGCTGATGATCGAGATGGCCGCAGCATTTAGCAAATGCATCTCAAAAAACAGATAGGCCATGGGCATGACCAAAAACAGCAATCGGGGAATGCCGTAGAAAAAGTGCAGCATGGCGTTGCTGTAACAGACCCGCTGGAAAAAGTTTAACCCTCGGCCAAACATCGGATTGTCCACCCGGAAGATCTGCGCCATGCCGCGTGCCCAACGAATGCGTTGCCCGACGTGTCCGGACAAGCTTTCAGTCGCCAGACCGGCTGCCTGTACCACCCGCAGGTAGGCGGTGCGGTAGCCACGGCGGTGCAGTTTGAGGGCGGTGTGAGCGTCTTCAGTGACCGTCTCGACGGCGATGCCGCCCACCTCAAGCAAGGGGCCGCGTTTGATCACGGCGCAGGAGCCACAAAAGAATGTGGCATTCCAGAAATCGTTACCGTCCTGGATCAAGCCGTAGAATAGCGTACCCTCGTTGGGGATTTCGCGGAAGGCGTTAAAGTTGCGTTCAAATGGATCGGCGGAAAAAAAGTGGTGAGGCGTTTGAATCATCACACACTTGTCGTCGGCCAAAAACCATCCCATTACGACTTGCAAAAACGACCGCGTGGGGATGTGGTCGCAGTCAAAAATCGCCACGTAATCAGCGTGTGTCTGTTTGAGGGCGTGGTTGATATTGCCCGCTTTGGCGTGTTTGTTATCGGGGCGGATCATGTATTCCACACCGGCCTGTTTCGCAAATTCAGCAAATTCCGGGCGACGGCCATCGTCCAGAATATAGATGCTCATTTTGTCGGTCGGCCAGTCAATCCCTTTGGCTGCATACACCGTGGGGCGTACCACGCTCAGTGGTTCGTTGTAGCTGGGAATAAACACATCCACCGTGGGCCACTCATTGGGGTCCCGCGGCAGGGGCAGGGGTTTGCGATTCAACGGCCAAGCGGTTTGTATGAAACCCAGCAAGAGGATGATCCAAGTGTAGGATTCGGCAAACAGCAATACGTAGCCCAGGAAGATCTCGGTAGGGGTCGTCAGATCCAGCGTTTGGGTGACTCGCCAAAATACATAACGCGCCAGCACCAGGGTGCTGACGACCATCAGCCCCAGGTTGCCCAATCGTTTGGGTAAATGCCGCATCCAGTAGACCGCAAGCCAGGAGACGCTGACAAACAGCAGCTGTCCGGTGAGCGAGAGCGAGGCTTGCACCACCACCAGGGCAATCCACAAACAAGCAATCAACAAGGCAAACTCGATCCATCGCATGGCTTGCGCCCGTGCGGCCCACCCTAACAGTCGTCCGGCTGTTTTATCGTATTGCAACCGTTTGTTCAGTTCACGCTGCATCCAACGTCCCCAACGCGACTGTCGTTGTTTGAGGGACTGGCCCAGATCGTTCAGTGGAATCCAAAACTCCTGTCGGGCAGCATTCAGAATACGCAGCCCGATGCGCATCAGTACACCCGATCGATGGGTGGCCTTGGCGATTTGCCGGTCGTGGTCGATGTCGAATTCTTCGGGTTCGGGGTCACTCTCCGGGCGAATAAAGACAGCCTTCAGCACACGGCTGATGCGTTGCTGACCGGTGAGGTATTGCACGTGTCGCAGCCCGAGGGATTCCTCCAGTCGGAACAACAGGCTGTGGTCCTCCGGGGTCTCGGTGAGGGGGGCTTGATCGCTCATGGTTTATACCTCGAACATCAACCAGTTGGCCAACGCTTGGATATCCTCAGTCGCTTGCGAATTGGGGGCGTAATCAGCCAACGATTGCCCGCTGGCAAACGCCTCGGAGACGGCCTGGTCATTATGAATTGAAAACGACATCAGATGCCGGCCCAGTTTGGCCTTGAGCATGGCATGAATATCCAGGTGCAACACACGGGTGGTGTCGTACTGGTTCAACAGGAACATATTGGGCTTGTCGGCGTCCTTGCAGGTGTCAAACAGCCGGTCAATCGACATGACCGAGCCGGCGTCAGGCCGCAGCAGCGTGATGTGTCTGTCACAGGCATTTAAACTTTGCACAAAAAAGTTCGATGGGTAGCGGGCTACATCGATCAATACGATGGCATCGTCTGCCAGGGCCAGTTGCTGCAGATTGTCGCGCAGCCAAAATTTTTGCATGCGGATAACCGATACAAACTGCGTGACTTCATCGTTGCTCAGTAAACCAAACGGCAAATATTTGAGGCCCTGTTCGGTTTGCATGGCCGCTTCGAACCACGGTTTGTCCGCCAGGATGTTTCTGGCAAAGCCATTGATGTTGTCATCGGCTTGCCCCATGTGCAGCCCCAACACATTGGCCGGATCAAATTCGATCAACAACACCTCGCGCCCCATGCGATGCAACATGTCACCGAGCTCGGCTACCATGGTGGTGCGGCCCGTGCCGCCCATGCCAGATGATAATGCGATGACATTCATGGCTGCTTTGGCCTTTCCTTGTGAGTCCAGCGCCCGCTTTTAAAGAGCACCTCCAGGTCTTCGGGGATGGGGTTTTCATGCCAGTTCAACAGGCCCGACAAGCGAACCCGTCCCCACCGTGTATTCATCAACCAGCCCAACAGGTAATAGCCCGCGCTGATGCCGATTACAAGACCGGTTACCGCCAGTACGATCCACAGCCACCCGATCTGGTTCATGATGAGGACTCCGGATGGGCTGGATTGGTCGCTTGATCAGCGGGGTACGCCGAGTCCTTGATCGTCAACCCCGCCGGGCCGACATGTCGGGCATTGCTGCGCCAGCGACGTTCCCAATTGGCTTTGGCCTCGCTCACCAACGGTTCAATCAATGGCAGGTCAGGCTCGGAGGGCTGACTGGTCGGGTTGTAATACAAGCCGCCGGCATTGATCTCCTTCCATATCCGGGCGATAGTGTCTTCGACTTCGCTGCGGCTTTGCGCCAGCAGTTCACCCCCAAACAACTCATAGGTGGGACGGGTGAACAGTTTGTCGATGTCGGTCTGAACCAGTCCGGGGGACTCGTCGTCGTTGCTGATGACGGCAATGTAGGCGGCGTCGTTCAGCGCCGTGATCGCGCAGCCAAGGCTTTGTTCCTTGAATATCGACACCGCCTTGGAAGCGGTGATATGCGGCAAAAACGGTAAACGGGCCACGCTGATACGTGGACCATTCTCGGGCGCATATTCAAGCATCAGTGCAATATGATTCACAAAATCCCTGGGATGAATCACCCCCCGAAAGCCTGGAAACAACTGACGAAAACGCACCGGCGGTGTGTTGTATTCAAAGTCTGTCGGGGCGCCGGGCAGCACCTGAAAACTGTCCAGAAACGGCTGCCAGATGGGCCAGGGCGCGTATGGTTTGTGACCGGCTTTGCAGATCAGTACCACGGACACCTGGGATGCGTCAGCCCAGCGGCGAAGGTGTTTAAAGGGGGCCAGCAGGGAGCCAAACCGCATGTGACCATAATCGATGTTCAGCCATCGGGCGGGGCATTCAACCGCGATCAGGGCCGGTCGACGAATCGCCATGCGATTGACCAGGCTGGCCAGGTAACGCAGGCGGCGTTGCGGTTCGGGGATGTCCTGGGGCGCCGACCGGTACCGCACAATCGACAAACCATTCGGAATCCGCAGGTGCGCCAACGGGTGCATGTGTGCGCGAACACGTGCCTCGGAGCTGTCGGTAAGCCACACCAGGCTGGGGTACCGTGCGCGGGTTGGGGGCGATTGAACCCAGTGCTGCACGATGCTAAATGCATCGGCGTATTCATCAATTCCCACACCATAGACCCCGCCTGGAACCCAGTTGGGCCACAGCGGTTCCGCGGTGAAGGGGGGCGTTAGCGGCGCATTCATATCAATATCTGGAATACGGTTTGACCGCCTCGGGTGGCGTAGTCGCCTCGACCGGGTTGTCAAACCAATAACGCATGTAAAACATCAAGCGGTTAGGCGCATAGCTGGTGGAGCGATCAATTTGCAGGCGTCCGCCATATTGCAGGTGTTTGAAGACGGTGTGTTCCAGCTGGGTGACCAATCCATAACTTTTACCGCCGCCGGAGCCGCCGGTGTAGATGGGGTTGCCCGCCAGGGTCTGAAGATCCGGGCGATTGGGATAATACGGTGAATCGGCCTCAAACGTTTTGCTGTATCCAAGCACTGCTCGTACCACCCAGGCCCAGTCGTGTGATTTGCCAGCCCATTGAACCGGGATGCTCAGCGAGCGGTAGGATTGGGGGCTGTAATATCCGCCTTGTCCAAAGGTGTAAAAACGCAGGTTTTTATCAAACTTCCACAGCATCAATGCAGCACCGATATCCACGTCAGAGGTGGTGGAGTGGTAGACGGTTTTGGAATAGCTGCCGCGAAAATTGATTTCCCGATTCGATGGGACCGAATCGCCGGTGTTCAGCGCAACGGTGAGGTCACCGATCAGCGATTGGTCCTTGCCCACCGGGTGGTAGGTAAAGAAGTTCACTCCGTTGCGTTTTACACCTCCCCAGGCTTCGCCGGTGACCGGGTCTTTGGTGCCTGCATATGACAACAGACTGCTGGTTTGCGGGCGACGGAAAAAATCCACCCGGGCATCGGTGTCTCCAAACTTGGTAGAAT